>CAZVFE010000039.1:0-15456 GCA_964626405.1 uncultured Cytophagales bacterium
GTTTTATGGTTGAAAATTCTCAAGAAAAATCTTTGGTTTTAAAATCCGAACAAATTGTAAATTTGACAGCTCCGGGATTTCCTAAGGAGATGCGTTAATTTAAGTGATTATATGTAAAATATAGTTTTTTTATATTAATTAGTATTAATTTTTGTAATTTTGTATTGAAAGTTGCAAAAATTATATGTTTGAATATTCAAAATTTACAGATAAATTTATATCAAAATGGTTGGTATTCTTTTTTGATATATTCATTGTAACTATTTCATTATCTTTTGCTACAATTATTTTTAAAGGATTTAAATTTGAAACTATTAATTATTCTTTATTAAGATTTAATTTAATTACTTCATTTATTGTTAGTTCTTTATTCTTTTTAAACTATAAAACTTTTTCTGGAATCATTAGGCATACCTCTCTTGAGGATACGGTATTAATTTTTAAGACCTTATTTTTAAGATCTTTATTTTTTATGGCCATAGGGTGGTTTTCATTTTTTAATATGGAAAATGAAAAATTTGTATCCTTTGGTATACCGATATATTTTTTAGAATTTTTAATTTCTTCAATTTTTCTTGTTGCCTTTAGACTAGGGGTAAAATTTATTTTTGAGTTTATAAATAAAAGTTTTAATCCAAAGAAGAATGTATTGATTTATGGGGCAGGATATTCTGGAAGGTTTACTAAAAATCTTCTTAATTCTGATAAAAATAGTCAGTATGAGGTAATAGGCTTTGTAGATGATAATTCAACTATGCATGGAAAAACCATAGAAGGGTTGAAAGTATATTCCATCGATGAAATTGAATCAAATTTTTTCAATAAAGAAATTCATTTTGAATTAATTATTGCGATTCCTTCTATTGAAAAGCAAAGAAGAACTGAAATTTCTGAGATTTTTCTAACTAAAGGTATAATGATAAAGACATTGCCACCTTTAAGTAAATGGAATCAAAACGGGTTTAGTATCAATCAGATTTCTAAGGTTCGAATTGAAGATTTACTTGGAAGGAGAGTTATTGAAATGGAAAATCCACTTGTTTCAAAAGAGATAAATTCTAAAATTATTTTAGTTACCGGTGCGGCAGGGTCAATTGGATCAGAAATTTCTAGACAATTAGTAAAGCATCTTCCATCCAAACTTATTTTAATTGATCAGTCAGAAACGGGCATATATGATTTAGAGAATGAAATAATTCCTCTATTACCTCGGAATGTGAAAATGATTTCCTACGTTACTGATATTTGTAATTCAGATAGGATTCAAAAGATTTTTAGAGAACATAAACCGGATTGGGTATTTCATGCTGCGGCCTATAAGCATGTACCTTTAATGGAGGCAAATCCCTATGAATCTATTAGAAATAATGTTTTTGGAACGAAGATTTTGGCTGATATTTCTGTAGAAAATAATGTAAGTAAATTTGTAATGATTTCCACCGATAAGGCAGTAAATCCCACAAATGTAATGGGTGCTACTAAAAGATTGGCCGAAATGTATACACAATCCTATAATCACATAGAAGGAATTCAAACTAAATTCATAGCAACACGATTTGGAAATGTTTTAGGTTCCAATGGGTCAGTAATACCTTTATTTAGAAAGCAAATAGAATTAGGAGGGCCTATTACCATAACTCATCCTGAGATTACAAGGTATTTTATGACGATCCCTGAAGCTTGTGAACTTGTTTTGGAGGCAGGAACCATGGGAGGTGGAGGAGAAGTTTTTGTTTTTGATATGGGTGAGTCTGTAAAAATTATTGATTTAGCCAAAAAAATGATTACTCTGAGTGGGTTAACATTAGGAAAAGATATTGAAATAAAAGTAACTGGTTTAAGACCAGGAGAGAAACTTTATGAAGAATTGTTGTCAAATGATGAAAATACCTTACCCACACATCATGATAAAATTCTTATTGCTAAGGTTAATACTCTTTCCCACAGTGAGATTGAAATTGCGCTTTCAGACTTAGAATCATTAATTCAATTTGGTAGTCACTTTCAAATTGTTTCCAAGTTAAAAGAAATTATTCCAGAGTATCTTTCAAATAATTCTATTTACGAGAACCTAGATAAGGAGTTGAAAAAAATTAAAAATAAAATTTAGTTTACAACTTTTTATTAAATTGTGCGTTTAATAGGAAAATCCTTACCATGAAAAGAAATTATTTTTCATTTTTATTTATAATCTTTGTTTTAGGAGTTATTTCGATTTCTTGTGTTGGTAAAGAAAAATCAATAGAAAACTCTTACCCAATTCTTAAAGAAAATATGGCAAAATTAGATACGATCACATTAGGTGCTGGATGTTTTTGGTGCGTTGAAGCTGTTTATCAAGACCTCAAAGGTGTTCATTCTGTTGAATCTGGATACATGGGGGGTAAAATTAAAAACCCAACATATAAAGAAGTTTGTACAGGTCTTACAGGCCATGCAGAGGTATGTCAGGTTATTTATGATCCTGAAATAATCAGTTTTGAGGAAATATTAGAAGTATTCTGGCAAACTCATGACCCAACCACCTTAAATCGTCAGGGAGCAGATATTGGTACTCAATATCGTTCTGTAATTTTCTTTCATAATGAAAATCAAAGAAATTTATCTGAGCAATGGAAAAATAGGTTAAATAATGAACATGTATTCCCTAATCCAATTGTTACTTATATAGAACCCGCACAAGAATTTTTTGTGGCTGAAGATTATCATCAAAATTATTTTAATGAGAATGGAAGTCAACCTTATTGCCAAATTGTTATTAAACCTAAGTTAGATAAATTCAAAAAGGCCTTCAAAGATAAATTGAAATAGAATTATCTTCTTTTATTTCTTTTTTTCCCTTTGGGAATTACTTTAAAATTATTTTTTCTAGATTTTGACCCTCTTCCTCTGCCAAAATTTTTGGTTAATCCTGGCATGCCTACTAATTCCAAATCAATCGTTCTTCTAGTAAGATTAGTATCCTTTACTATTACTTCTAATTCATCTCCAAAGGTGAATAATTTACCTGTTTGTCTTCCAACTATCCTATAATTCTCTTTATCCAATTCATAGTAATCATCTGTCAAATCCGACATTCGAATCATTCCTTCGCAGGATGTATTTTCAATTTCGACATAAATTCCATTTTCAGTTACCCCTGAAACAGTCCCTTTAAATACCTGTTTCTCTTGTAAAGAAATGTATTCTACCTGCTTATATTTAACAGATGCCCTTTCTGCCTCAGCTGCAATTTTTTCCCTATCCGAACAATGTTTGCATTTCGCCTCTAAAAGTTCTTTATTTTGACTATTTGCCCCATCTAAATATAATTGTAATAAACGGTGAGCAATCATGTCGGGATATCGTCTAATCGGACTAGTGAAATGGCTATAAAAAGGAAATGCTAAACCAAAATGACCAATTTTTTCTGTGGAATAGCGAGCCTTCGCCATAGTACGCACTGCAAGACTTTGTAATAAATTTTCTTCTTTCTTCCCAATTATATCATCCATCATTTTATTAAATGAAGAAGCGATATTATTAGCTTCAGTGGAAACTTTATATCCGAATTTTTTCGCAAAATTAGAAAACACCTTTACCTTTTCTGGATCAGGGGCTTCATGCACTCGATAAACCATGGTATTTCTTGGTTCAGACTTTTTCATTTCATGAACATACATGGCAACTCTCTTATTCGCAAGAAGCATAAATTCTTCTATTAATTTATGAGCGTCCTTTCGTACTCTTGGATATACAGAAAGTGGGGTTCCTTTTTCATCCAATAAAAATTTCAGTTCAACTGTTTCAAAATTTACAGATCCTCTATTGAACCGAAAATCTCTTAGAGATTTAGCAATTTTATTAAGGTTTAATAATGGTTGGGTAAATTCTGGCCAATTTAAATTACTCCCTTCAATCACCTCTTGGGCTTCTTCATAGGTAAATCTTTTTGAAGAGTGAATTATAGTTCTTCCAAACCATTCCTTTTTTACTTCCCCTCTTTCATTCATTTCAAAAATTCCAGAAAAAGTAAGTTTATCCTCATTCGGCCTTAGAGAGCAAAGTCCATTAGATAATTTCTCTGGAAGCATCGGAATTACCCTATCCACTAAATAAACTGAAGTTCCTCTTAAATAGGCCTCTTTATCAAGAATACTATCTTCTTGAACATAATGCGTAACGTCTGCGATATGGACACCAATCTCAAAATTTCCATTATCTAAAATTTGATAACTTATGGCATCATCAAAATCTTTGGCATCGATAGGGTCAATAGTGAGGGTTAAAATATTCCTTAAATCTTTTCTTTTTTTGATTTCTTTTTCTGGAATATTTTCCGGGATTCTATTTACATAATTTTCTATTTCTTCAGAAAAATGGGTAGGTAAGTTAAATTCATTGATGATAGCATTTAATTCAGTTTCATTTTCTCCAGACTTTCCAAGAATTGTGATAATTTCAGCCTCCGGACTTTTGTCTTTTGATCCATAATCCAAAATTTTTGCAATAACTTTATCTTTATCCTCGGCCTTATTTATCCTATTCTTAGGAACATAAAAATCTTGATGAAATTTCTTAGAATCAGGAATTAAAAATGCATAATTTGATTTTATTTCAATAGTTCCTACAATTTCAGTAATAACCCGTTTTAAAATTTCAATAACTTTTCCTTCAGGCCTTGAATTTTCATTTTTTGCAGGCTTGGTTATTAATATCCGAACAAGATCTCCATGAAATGCTCCTTTTAAATCGTAAACAGGTACATAAATATCTTTTTCAGAATTTGTATTAATGATGAAGGAATAATTTGGATTGACAAAATCAACATTACCCTCCACGAATAAGTCGGATTGGTAAAACTGATAGGCACCATTGGGTAATTGGTGAATATGATTCTCCTGAATTAATTCTTCTAAAATTTGATCAAACAATCTTCTATTTTCCGCCCCTTTTATTCCGTATGATTTGTATAATTTAGAATTAGTGAATTTTAAATCATAATTAATTGAGAAATAGTCAATAAGGTCTTGTTTAATATATTCGTATTCTTCTTCTAATTTTTTTGAAAACATAATATTAAACTCTATTTTTAAAGTTACTGAATTTTAAACAAAAAATTCGTAATATTAATTGAATAAATTATCAACATACGTAAAAGATGCAAAAGTTCATTAAACCTTTAGCCTATATAATTTTCTTCCTTTTTATATCGGGAAAATTATTTTCACAGCAAACCTTTCCATTAGAAAATGTAAGGGATGAATCGGATAAGTTTATTAGTTTTAAAAATGCGGTAATACATTTAAAAGACGGTGAAATATTAGAGAATGGAATTTTGATTATTCATGATGGGAGAATTGAAAATCTTGGAAAGAATATTCCAATCCCAAAAAATTCTCTATTAATTGACTTAAAAGGGAAGCATATTTTCCCTTCCTTTATTGATTTATATTCCAATTATGGGCTTGATATTCCAGATAACCTTAGAAGGCAGGCAGGCTTGTACCAACATTTATCGTCTAAAAAAGGAGCTTATGGCTGGAATGAAGCAATTCGTCCGGAAATAAATGCGGTTGAATATTTTTCAATCAATCCTGAAAGAGCGAAGGAATATCGAGAAAATGGATTTGGAATGGTCTTATCTCATAATCCTGATGGAATTATGAGGGGAACAGGAGTTTTAATTAATCTTGATGAAAAATCATCAAATTTATCTGTATTAAAAAAGGCTGCATCTTCTCATTTCTCTTTTAATAAGGGAAATTCAAAACAAGATTTTCCCACTTCCTTAATGGGCTCGGTTTCTTTAATTAGGCAAAGCATCATGGATGCCAATTGGTATAAGAATCAAATTAACCTAGACAAAGAAGGTCGAAATTTAAGTTTAATAGCTATTAATGAACAAAAAGATTTGCCAAAAATATTTGAGGCGAATGATAAATGGGATATTCATCGTATTCAGACAATTTCTAATGAATTTGGAATGAATTTTATTGTGAAGGCTAGTGGGAATGAATACCAGAGAATGGATTTAATGAAATCGTCGGGAATGGCCTTTATTTTACCCCTAAATTTTCCAAAAAAATATAAAATTCAGGATGCCGATGATGAGCGCATCATTAATTTAAGGGAATTAAAGCATTGGGAATTAGCTCCAAGCAATCCAGCCAATTTTGAAAAAATGGGAATTTCTTTTAGTCTTACATCTTATGGTTTAGGGAACAAGGATTTTAAGGAAATGTTGAATTTGGCTATAGAAAATGGACTAACTAAAAAGACTGCATTGAGGGCTTTAAGTATTGAACCTGCGAAATTCCTAGGAATGGATAAAGAAATAGGTTCATTGGAAAAGGGAAAAATGGCAAGTTTCTTTATTTCAGACAAGGATTATTTTGAAAAGGATTCGAAAATACTTGAAAATTGGGTCCAAGGAGAAAAATATACCATTAATTATGAAAATTTATATCCCATTTCCGAGGGGAATTATGTACTTAAAGTCGGAAAGGAGACGTTTCCTGTTTTAATTGATAAGAAAAAAGATATTTCTGAATTTAAGATTATTAATGGGAAGGATACTCTTGATACTAAATTAAATCAAGAAAATAATCTAGTACAAATTGATTTTGAATTCAAGAAAGACTCCAAAAATTTTACAAATCTATCAGGAATAATTCAAGGAAATCATTGGTTTGGAAATGGGTTGGATACTAATCGAAAAGAATTTGTTTGGGATTTAACCTTTGTTTCAAAATTAGATTCTAAAAATGAGATAGAATCGGATAGTTCAAAAAATAATCCAATTACAATTGGTGCAGTAGTGTATCCATTTATTGGTTATGGAAATCAGGAAATACCAAAATCGAAGAATTTTATTGTTAAGAATGTGACAATATGGACTAACGAAAAAGAGGGTATTCTAAAAGGGATGGATCTTTTAGTGGAAAACGGAAAGATAAAACGTGTAGGAAAAAATATTCAACAATCAGGCATACAAATAATTGATGGAACAGGGAAACATTTAAGTCCAGGGATTATTGATGAACATTCTCATATTGCCATTCGAGGTGGGGTAAATGAATGCTCTCAATCCATTACTGCCGAGGTAAGAGTTCAGGATGCGATAAATCCGGATGATATTAATATTTACAGACAACTTTCAGGAGGAGTTACTAGCTCGCATTTATTGCATGGTTCTTGTAATACAATAGGAGGCCAAACCCAGTTAATTAAAATGAAATGGGGGGCAAGTATTGACGAAATGTTATTTCCTGATTGGGATCCATTTATCAAATTTGCCTTGGGAGAAAATGTAAAGAGAAGTTACAGTGGGAGGAATGATCGTTTTCCTAATACGAGATTAGGTGTTGAGCAAGTTTTAATGGATGCCTTTACGCGAGCAAAAGAATATGAAGCCTTACCGGCAGGGAAAAGGAGAGATTTGGAATTAGATGCTTTGGTAGAAATTTTGAATCAAGAAAGATTTATTACTTGCCATTCCTATGTGCAAAGTGAAATTAATGCAATTATGAAGGTTGCAGAAAAATTCAATTTTAATGTGAATACCTTTACACATATTTTAGAAGGATATAAGGTTGCTGATAAAATGAAAGCACATGGTGCTAGCGGATCTACCTTTGCTGATTGGTGGGCTTATAAAATGGAGGTTCAAGATGCGATTCCGCAAAATGCCTATTTAATGGCTATTAATGGGATGGATGTTGCAATAAATTCCGATGATGCTGAAATGGCAAGAAGATTGAACCAGGAGGCTTCTAAATCTATAGCTTATACGCCAATGAGTGAAGAGGAGGCATTAAAAATGGTTACTTTAAATCCTGCAAAAATGTTGCACGTGGATAATAGGGTTGGAAGTATAAAAGTTGGCAAAGATGCGGATTTGGTTTTATGGTCAGATAACCCATTGAGTATTTATGCAAAAGCAGAAAAGACTTGGGTTGATGGAATTTTAGAATTTGATAGATCGGATGAAGCAGCAAAATTAAATGCGATGAAAATGGAGAAAACTAGAATCATTGATAAAATGGTTCATAATAAAACTGGAAATAGTAATGGCGACCAGGAAATTACTGTAATAATTGAGGATGAGGATTTTTGTGAGGAAAACCATCCAAAAGGTTCAACAATTTGGGATTCAATTAACTAAAAAATTAAGAAAATGAAAAAGAAATATATAATCGGTTTTATTCTTTTATTTTATGTTTTTGGTGCTTTTGCTCAAGAATATATGGCGCCAGCACCAGCTCAAAAGGGCTCAATTTATTTAACTGGTGGAACTTTACATATTGGAAATGGGGAAGTAAGAGAAAATAAGGTATTGGAAATTAAGCAAGGAAAAATCCATTTTTTGTCGGAATTGCCGAATGCCTTGGAAAAGGACCAAATCTTAGATTTAAAGGGAAAGCAAATTTATCCCGGATTAATAGGTTTGAATAATAATTTAGGATTAGTAGAAGTAAATTCCACAAATTCAACACATGATGAATATGAATTTGGAGATTTTAATCCGAATATTCGATCTATTGTAGGATATAATACAGATTCTAAGGTCATTAATACGGTACGTTCAAATGGGATATTATTAGTGGAGGTTGTACCTTCTGGCACATGGATAAGAGGAAGCTCCTCCGTTGTTCAATTAGATGCATGGAATTGGGAAGATGCTGCATATTCTACAGATTTAGGAATCCATATGAATATTCCTTCGATGATAAAATATCCAAATTCAGGAAATAATTCAGATAGAATTAAACATAATTTGGAAGAATGGGAAAGGATAAAAGATTATTTTAAGGAGGCTGAATTATATGCGAAGGATCCTCAACCAAAAATAAAAAATTTGAAATTTGAGGCGATGAAAGGCTTATTTTCAAAAGAAAAAATCCTTTTTGCACATTGTGATTGGGTAAAGGAAATATTATTGGCAATTGAATTAAAAAATGAATTTGGTTTGAAATTAGTCATTGTTGGAGGAGCAGATTCTTGGAGAATTGGAGATTTATTGAGTCAAAATGAAATTCCTGTGGTATTACATAATCCACATAATTTGCCTGCTTTTGCGGATGATGCAGTTGATTTACCCTATAAAATGGGAGCAATATTAAAGAAGTCTGGGGTATTGTTTTCAATTTCTACTGACGGAGATGAGGCTTATATGCAATTAAGAAATACACCTTTTGTTGCAGGTACTTTGGCTGCCTATGGGTTAGACAAGGAGGAGGCTCTTCAATCTATTACTGAAAATGCTGCTAAGATTTTAGGAATAGAAAAGAGGACAGGAACCTTGGAAGAAGGGAAGGATGCGAACATTGTAATATCCAATGGAGATATTTTAGATATGCGAAGCCATGAGGTAATATTAGCCTTCATACAAGGTAGAAAACTTGATTTAAATAATAAACAGAAGGATTTATACCATAAATATTTGAAGAAATATCAAAATTGAAATATAAGTTTATTGATAATTTCAAGAAAAAATTGTATAAAATTAGGACATTTAAATTTTTTCTTTTTCCTTTATGAAAAAATCGGACTTTTTGTCCCCTAACCACAATTTTTCATGGAAAATCAAAATTTCTCATCAGTTTTGATCAAGTCACGATATAAGCTTGATTTAACACAGTTGGAGGTAGCCTCAAAAGTTGGGGTTAGCCAAAGCGCGTATAATTATTGGGAGTCAGGAAAACATTATCCTACTCTTCGAGTGGCGGGTTTACTGCTTACTGTACTTCAGATTCCTCATGACGTTTTTATCCAAACTATTATGGAGGAAAAGGCGAGGAAAAAAAAATAGTTAAGGAAGGCCATGTTGGAACGTAATTTCAGTTACCAACCCTATTGCACTAAAACGAAAAGCTATGTTATAGGCATTAGATTTAATTGTTTTATCATTACAATGTGGCCCCTTTTCTAGGAAATAAATATAATATTCCTGGTTCCTATCAGCTAATTGTTGGATATCCGGCTTTCCTAAAATGTCTGCGATATCATTTGAGGATGTTCCTTGAAAATTAAATTTATTTTCTTTTAACCAATTGATGGTCTCATTTCTTTTTCCCAAACAGGCTCCAGGGTCAGACTTAAAGGTTTTTAAATCAAATCCTTCTAAATTAGGCTTTTTAGTACATGAAGAAAGTCCAATAATGAGTAGGAGGAAAATGAATATCTTTAGGTTTTTCATCAATTATAAAATTGTTTCAAGAATAGAATTCGTAATACTAATTGCGAAACTGAATAATAATGGAGTAATAAAACCAGAAATCGTAAATCCATCAATTAGTCCAGATGTGAAGTAAACAATTGCAACATTTATCACTAAGGAAAACAAACCTAGGGTAAGAATGGTTATGGGAAGACTAATAATTTTTATGATTGGTTTGATAACGGCATTTAAAAATCCAAATACTAATGCTACTATAAAGGCGGTTGTATAACCATCTACTTGAATCCCTTTTAAATAATTGGGGATAATGGAAATCAATCCTGCAATAATTACATATCTAATTAGGAATTTAAGCATATTAATCTATTTATGTCGTTCTTGAAGAACTTTGATAATTTCTTCCAATCCTATTTTTCTATCTTCCAATAAAACTAAATAATGAAAAAGTAGATCTGCCGCTTCTTCTTTAAATAATTGGTCATTATTAGACATTGCCTCAATAACAAGTTCAACAGCTTCTTCACCTACTTTTTGAGCCACTTTATTTGTTCCTTTTGCGAATAAACTTGAGGTATAAGATTTTTCGGATGGGTTATTTTTTCTATTTCTAATGACATGCTTAAGTTTATCCAACCATGCGGCATTATCCTCATTTTTCCCTCCAAAACAAGTATCAGAACCAGTATGACAGGTTGGTCCTGCTGGTTCTACTAGAATTAATATGGTATCCTCATCACAATCTATTTCAACTTCTTTCACAAATAAAAAATTATTTGAGCTCTCACCTTTTGTCCATAAACGATTTTTTGACCTTGAAAAGAAAGTGACCTTTTGGGTTTCAATGGTAATTTTAAAAGACTCTTCATTCATATAACCTAGCATCAATACATTTTTTGTATTGATATCTTGAATGACTGCGGGAATTAACCCTTTAGAGAAGTCTGGTTTCTTATTCATATTTTTTCAATTTATTAAATCCTTATGGGAATTCCATAGTTGGACAAATAATTTTTTAAATCAACTATTTCAATTTCTTTAAAATGGAAAATACTTGCTGCCAAACCGGCATCTGCTTTTCCATTGGTAAATACTTCCTTAAAATCCTCCATTTTACCTGCACCTCCTGAAGCAATTACAGGGATAGAAACCAATTCGGAGATCGTGGAAGTTATATCTAATTTAAAACCATTTTTGGTTCCATCTGCATCCATCGAGGTTAATAAAATTTCTCCTGCTCCTCTATCTGCAACTTCTTTTGCCCAAGGAATGGTTTGGATGGTGGTTTTTTCTCTACCTCCATGTGTATGAACATATTCTATTCCTTCAACATTTCGGGTATCTATTGCCACAATAATGCATTGTGCACCAAAAGCGAGGGATAATTCATTTATTAAATCCGGATTTTTAACGGCAGATGAATTTATGGATACTTTGTCTGCACCAGCATTTAATAAAGCGGAAACATCCTCAATACTGGAGATTCCTCCTCCTACTGTAAAGGGAATATTAACATTTCTTGCTACCTCCTTCACTAGTTCTACTAAAGTTTTTCTTCTATCCACAGTAGCAGTAATATCTAAAAATACTAATTCGTCTGCCCCACTTTCGGCATATATTCTTCCTAATTCAACAGGGTCTCCCGCATCTCTTAAATTAACGAAGTTAGTACCTTTTACGGTTCTCCCATCTTTAATATCCAAACATGGGATGATTCTTTTTGCTAGCATTCCATTAAATTTTTTATTTCATTTAATTGAATTCTTCCTTCATATATGGCTTTCCCTACAATTACGCCATATAGATTCATTTCCTTTAATTGAATTAAATCTTGAAGATTTGAAACTCCTCCTGAGGCAATAATATTTAAATTAGGAAAATCCTCTTGCATTTTTTTATAATATGGAAGATTGGGCCCTTCCAATAAACCATCTTTCTCTACATCGGTAGAAATGATATATTGAATTCCTTTATTTTGATAGGTTTCAAGAAAAGAATTTAAATCTAGTCCTGAATTTTCCTCCCAACCAGAAACGGCAATTTTTCCTTTATAAGTATCAGCTCCAATGATTATTTTATCTGGTCCAAATTTTTCAAGCCAAGAAAAAACAAGGTTTTGATTTCTTACCGCAATACTTCCAGCTGTAATTTGGTTCGCGCCTGCATTAAAAGCTGATTCTAACATATCATCAGACTGCACTCCTCCTCCAAAATCGATAATTAAATTTGTTTCTTTCGCAATATTCTCCAGAGTTTTGATATTCACAATTTCTTTAGCCTTTGCCCCATCTAAATCCACAAGGTGAAGTCTTTGGATCCCCGAATCCTCGAATTCTTTTGCCACCTCCACAGGATTGGATCGATATTCCTTTTTAGTAGAATAATCTCCTTTGGTTAGACGAACACATTTGCCGTCGATAATATCTATTGCTGGTATGATTTGAAACATTTTATAATTTTAAAAAATTCTGCATCAGTTTTTGTCCGATATTCCCAGAAATTTCTGCATGGAATTGTGCGGCATAAAAATTATCTTTTTGAATGATAGCGGAAAAATCTTGTGTATAATGACAGCTTGCCAGTGTATATTTTCCTACTGGGACATAGAAAGAATGAACGAAATATACATAATCTCCTTCATGAATACCTTCCAATAAAGGATGAGGGGATAAATCATGGATATTATTCCAACCCACATGAGGAATTTTTTCTGTATTAGACTGAAATCTTATCACATCTGTATTAAATATTCCCAAACAATCTACATCTCCCTCCTGAGAATGGTTGCACAATAATTGCATGCCAATACAAGTAGCAAGTACAGGTTGTTTTAGCTTTGGAATTACAAGATCCAATCCTTTTTCTTTCAGATGGCTCATGGCAGTACTTGCCTCTCCAACTCCGGGGAAAATAATACGCTCAGCACTCATTAAATCTGAATGAGAATCAGTAAGGTAATACTTTACCCCAATTCTATCCAAAGCAAACATAACAGATGCTACATTTCCTGCATTATATTTAACGATTGCTACTTCTTTACTCATTGCATTAAAAACTGTAAAGTTACTCTATTATTGGCATAATTAAAATAAATCAGGTAATTCATAAAAATTTATTTAATCAGTTTCTTTTGCCATTTTGTGAAATTTATCTTGTAAATTTCAGGGGGTAAGGGGAAGATGTTCCCCTTCGACATAAAAAAATAAATTTCCTAAAAGATTATTGATAAATTAATGAAAAAGGCAAATTGGGATTGGTTATATTTTATTTGGATGACTTTATTGCCTTTATTAATTTCCGTTGAAAGTTCTTATCTAGTTTATAATTTCACAGAAATCTTATTAAATCAATCATGGATATTTATCTTTTTGATTTATACCGGAATGGGATTTGCAATGGGCCTTGCAATCATTCCAACTACCATGGTGTCCATCTTATCAGGCTATTTATTTGGACTTAACTCTTTGCCACTACTAATATTTTCTTATTTACTGGCCTCATTAATAGGATTTTTATTGGGGAAAATCATTCAACCAACTAGTATTAAAACCCTCATTCAAAAGAAAAAAAATATCAGTTTAGTGAACAATTCAATTGAAACCGAACCATTTAAATGGATATTTTTTATGAGACTTTCCCCTGTATTACCTTTCGCATTAAGCAATGCTTACCTCTCATTATTAAAAATTCCTTTTAAATATTTTATCAGTGGAAGTGCATTAGGAATGCTTCCTCGGACGATTATTGCCATCTGGACAGGCTCCGAAATTCAAAATTTATCAATGATTATTGAAGGGAAAATAGAAGCGAATATTCAAAATTATCTAAGTCTAGGCTTTTTAATAATTTCAATTATTGGCTTCTATTTTTTAATTCAAAAAAGAATTAACAAAGGGTAGAAGAATCTATTACCATCACCTTCCCCCATAGATGCATATTGTCTTCAATAAATTTTTTATGCTCTGGACTGTATAAATATTCACTCTCTTTTTTGCCATCTTCAAATACCATAACCACTGAAATGGTATAAGTACCCTCCGTTACGGGCTTATCAAAATCTGTAATTACAGGACTTCCAACATGAACCATTTGGATCATTGGAAGTTTTCCTAATTCAATAATGGCATTTCTCAATTGATCTACCTCCTCCTTTTTTTCTGGATTTTTTGCCCAGAATAATACATGATGTATAAAATTCATTGACTCCTTCTTTTTTTGATTAATCATCCCTGCACCCATTGCAGCAATCCCCGAGTTTTTGATAAAATTTCTTCTAGAATTCATAGGTTTATTATTTAATACGTAAATTTGCAAAAAAATAATTTAAATTTATTATTCAGTGAATAAGAAAGTAGTATTAATGATTTTAGATGGTTGGGGAATTGCTACCAACCCAAAAGTTTCTGCCATTGATGCAGCAAATGTTCCATTTATAAATTCCTTGTATGAGAAATATCCTCATTCAAAATTAGAAGCTTCTGGTTTAGCAGTAGGTTTGCCGGAAGGACAAATGGGAAATTCAGAGGTTGGGCATATGAACCTTGGTGCTGGTAGAGTTGTTTATCAAAACTTAGTTAGAATAAATAAGGCTGTTCAAGAAAATACTTTAGCTTCTGAACCAGCTTTGAAGGAAGCCTATCAATATGCAATTGATAACGAAAAACCTGTTCATTTTTTTGGCTTAGTTTCTGATGGAGGGGTACATGCCCATATAGAACATCTAAAATCTCTTGTGAAATCTGCATCTGAATTTGGCATAAAACAAGTATATGTTCATGCCTTTACTGATGGAAGAGATACTGATCCGCAGGGGGGAGTTTCTTATCTGACAGATTTACAAAATACTTGTGAGCAATATGGCGCCAAAATAGCTTCTGTAACAGGTCGTTATTATGCAATGGATAGAGACAATCGTTGGGAAAGAGTCGCTCTAGCATACCATGCAATGGTAAATGGTCAGGGGGATGCTTCCTCTAATATCATTCAATCTATCAAGGATAATTATGCCAATGGAGTAACGGATGAATTTATTAAACCAATCATTCAGGTAGATCAAAATGGAACACCCGTTGCTACCTTATCTGAAGGAGACGTTGCAATATGTTTTAATTTCCGTACCGACAGAGGTAGAGAAATTACTCAGGCTCTAACCCAAAAGGATTTCCATGAGCAAAATATGGCTAAATTGAATTTATATTATTTAACCATGACGGAATACGATAAGGAATTCCAAGGAGTGAAGGTAATCTTTAGTGATTCAAATTTACCTATGACCTTGGGAGAGGTTTTAGAGGGTG
>CAZVFE010000040.1:0-13034 GCA_964626405.1 uncultured Cytophagales bacterium
ATAAAAGAAAACTCAATTTCTCGTGAAGAAAAATTGAGTTTCTGGGAAAAAATCAAAGAATTATTAACCACAACTAATCTCTAATTTTTTTTTGCGTATGCCATAATATTATCTATTGTAGATTTCTTTGGCACCATTAAATTTGAACTCAAGGAATTTTTTACTAATTCAAAGGTTCTTTTTTCATTAAAATCAAATGAAAATTTCAGATTTTGATTGTTAGATTTTAATGTTTCATTCGAGGTAAAGTTTTGCGTCATAGGCTATTTCCTGTTTATCAATCATTTTCCTTAAGTTTATTAATGCATATCGCATTCTTCCTAAGGCCGTATTAATGCTAACTTGAGTCATCTCAGCTATTTCTTGGAAACTTAACTCCTCATACATTCTCAATAAAAGTACTTCTCTTTGTTCCTGAGGTAACTTTTTAATTAATTCTCTTATATTAACGATTTTATCTTGTCTTAATTGTGCATCTTCAAAAGATTCTTCAGAAAATTCAAAAGAATTAAATATATAGGATCCATCCTCCAACCTAATAGTTGGATTTCTTTTATTTTTTCTAAAATGATCTATTGCTAAATTATGGGCAATCCGAACAATCCATGGTAAAAATTTACCCTCCTCATTATATCTTCCAGATTTGATTACATCTACGGCCTTAATAAAGGTTTCTTGTAAAAGATCTTCAGCAATATAGCGGTCTTTTACAATTAAATAAAGGGTAGTATATACTTTTGATTTGCTTTGATTGACTAATTTTTCAAAGGCTTTTTCATCTCCTGCAATAAAGGCTGAAACCAATAGTGCATCGTTAACTTTTCTCTTAAGCATAATAATATTTAGTTGTTAACGTAGAGATTCTTTACATAGGCGAAAATTGCTTTTTATTGAATTATTTGTCTACAAATCTATATAAAAAATTTATTTTGTCAAATTTTCAATAAAATTTTAAATGTTTTTAAGAAAAATTACGCTTAAAATACTTAATTTAAGTTTTTAATTTAAAGATAAACTATTATGAAAAAACTAATTACTTATTCAATTGGCCTATTTACCTTACTTTTAGTAAATATTTCAATCGCACAAAGTTCAAGTGATTTTGTGGGTAAATATAAAATGGATGCAAACGACTATGTATCTGAATTGACCATTTCAAATGATAATGGACAATTAATGATTCAGGCTGAAGGGTATGATTCTGCGCCAATTACTACCACAGAAAAAGCCGATAGCTATTATTTAAGTGCTATGGATTTAGATATTCGTTTTACAAGAGATGATCAAGGAAAAGTAAGCGGAATTGTTTTGGAAGGTCAAGGTGGCCAACTTACAGGTAAGCTACAGGCTGCATCATTGGATTCTCAAGCTGGAAATCTTGCTGGTGGAAGTTCAGATACTCCCAATTTAAACGAATATGCAGGTACTTATAATTTGGAACCAAATGATTATGTAGAAAAATTCACTTTTGAATTAAATGATAAAGGACAATTAACTATCGTAGCAGAGGGACAAGAACCTGGTATTTTAAGTCCTGATAAAGATGCAGATAAGTTTTATACAAATCTAGCAGGTTATGATGCAGATATTACCTTTAATAGGTTAAATGGAAAAGTTGTAAGTATTGAGATGTCTGTTGGCGGTGGAGCAGTGGTGTTCAAAGGCCCAAAGGAAATTGCTGAGGAGGCAGACCAAGAAGCAGGTTCGGCTTTAGATAAATATGCGGGTGTTTATAATATGGACCCAAATGGTTATATTGAAAAACTTAATTTTGAAGTTGTAGACGGAGCTTTGACATTAGTAATGGACGGACAAGAACCAGGAGTTTTAAATTTAGATGATTCTAAAGAGAATTTTTTTACTACTAATCTAGCTGGATATGATTGTGAAATTACCTTTAGTGGTGAAGGAGATGAAATATCTAAAATTGAGATGGTTGTAGGTGGGGGAATGGCTGTATTTACTGGAAAGAAATAAATTATTTCAATTGCCTTTTGTATAATTGAATGGTATTTTCAATTCCAAAATACAAGGCATCTGAAATTAAAGCATGTCCGATAGAGACTTCATCTAAAGGAACTACATTCTTTTTAAAAAATGCTAGGTTTTCAAGATTTAAATCATGGCCAGCATTAATACCAAGTCCCAATTGATTCGCTTGTAAAGCTGCTTTTTTATAGCTTAATGCGGATTGATTGGGATTTTCTATAAAGTCTTTCGCAAATTGTTCGGTATATAATTCTATTCGATCCGCACCTGTATAAACCACGGCTTCAATTCTTTCAGGAATAGGATCAATGAAAATGGATACACGAATCCCTTTGGATTTGAATTTTTTTACTAATTTCTTTAACAAAGCTTGGTGGGTTATGGTATCCCAACCATGATTAGAGGTGATTTGGTTTTGGGCATCAGGGACCAAGGTTACTTGATCAGGTACAATATCCAAAACCAAATCCACAAATTTTTCCTCTAAAGGATTACCCTCAATATTAAATTCTGTTTTAATTGATTTCTTTAAGTCGTAAACATCTTGATATCGAATATGTCGCTCATCTGGCCTTGGATGCACAGTTATCCCTTCTGCTCCATAGGATTCACAATCCAAAGCAAATTGTACCAGATTAGGAACATTCCCTCCTCTGGAATTGCGGATAGTCGCTACTTTGTTGATATTTACACTTAACCGGGTCAATTATATTAATTTTGCTTTTACTAGATATTCAGCAATTTGAACAGCATTGGTAGCGGCACCTTTTCGAAGATTATCTGCTACAATCCATAGGTTTAACGTTTTTTCCTGAGATTCATCTCTTCTAATTCTTCCAACAAAAACTTCATCCTTTCCATGTGCGGTAATAGGCATTGGATATTCTAAATTAGCAGGATTATCCTGTACAATTACTCCTTCCTCCTTTTCCAAAATAGCTCTTACTTCTGCTAAATCAAATTCGTTTTCAAATTCAATATTGACAGCTTCAGAATGGCCTCCAACAGTAGGGATTCTTACGGTTGTAGCCGTTACTTTTATGGAATCATCAGACATGATTTTATTCGTTTCCTTAATCATTTTCATTTCTTCCTTTGTATATCCATTTTCCATGAATACATCAATATGAGGAAGAACATTTAAATCGATTTTATAAGGATAAACCATTTCAGTAGATTCATCGCCAGCTCTTTCTCCAAATAATTGGTCTACAGCAGCCTTTCCAGTTCCAGTTACGGATTGGTAAGTTGAAACCACCACTCTTTTAATTTTATATTTCTTATGAAGAGGATTCATAACCACTACCATTTGGATGGTCGAACAATTCGGATTGGCAATGATTTTATCCTCTTTTGTTAATTCATGGGCATTGATTTCAGGAACTACTAATTTTTTAGTAGGATCCATTCTCCAGGCAGACGAATTATCAATTACCGTAATTCCCGCTTCAGCAAATTTTGGTGCAATAGCCAAAGATGTTCCTCCACCTGCTGAAAATATGGCAACATCAGGTTTCATTTCAATAGCAGTTTCAAAACCTACCACCTTATATTCTTTTCCTTTAAATAGGATAGATTTCCCAACTGATCTTTCAGATGCTACCGGAATTACTTCCGTTAAAGGAAAATTTCTTTCCTCTAATACCTTCAAAATTTCACCGCCAACTAGTCCTGTGGCGCCAACTACTGCTACTTTCATTTTTATTAAAAATTATATTTTAAATTTAAACCTAGATTGTTTAAACCTACGTTTTCTGTTTCAAATCCTGAATTATATTTTTCAATCGATAAATTTAGATGGTGTAAGCTTTTTTGGTTTAAATAAAATGATATTAATCCGCTTATTCCAATCATACCGATATATTGATTCCTCTCTAATCGATTATTTGTCACAAAGGTAATAAAAGAAATACTTGCTGGTATCAAAGCATAAAGTTTTATTGCTTTTTGGTTTTTTTGATACTTGATGTATTCAACCATTGCCTCTGAATTTTTTGAATTTTTTATAATATATTCTAGGCCAGCAGGACTAGAAATAACTGTTTTATTATAAAGGTATTTTGGATTAAAACTATTTTCAATTTTTTGAATTTTTGATCCAATTTGAGCGAAACTATTTAGGCTTACTAAAAATAAAACAATTAAAAAGTATACTAATTTATATTTTTTCATTTCCTTTTTTTCAATCACAAAGATAATCACTATTCATTAATTAATAATCACTAATTAAAAATATGTGCTCCATGCGGACTTATGACAATTTGTAAAGGGAAATCATATTGATTGATATCAGAGATTGGTTCAATGGGTAATTCAAGGCTTAATCCTATTATTTCTGTATGAGAATTTAATCTTTTTAAAAATCTATCATAATACCCTTTTCCATAACCCACACGATGTCCGTTTACATCCACAGCAATGAGAGGTACTAAAATAAGATCTATTTCTTTAGGGGATAATGGTTCAGAAAGATTTGGATTAGGTTCCATAATTCCCAATTCAGATTTTATTAGACTTTCATTTTCTTCAAATAAATAAAATTCCAAATTATCCCCATTTGTTTTTGGAAGATAAATTTCGTGATTCATGGGTTCTTGTCTTAGCCAATCATGGAAAATAATGGTATTGACTTCTTTATTACTTGATATTGGGAAAAATGAGGCTATTTTTAATGAAGGGCCTTTCTCTTGAAAAAATTTTCTCAGATGATTTGAGAGGTCTTCATTTAATTCTTCATATTCTGTAATGGATAGGTTTTTTCTTTTTAAACTATATTCTTTTCTGATTTCTTCTTTGGTCATTTTATTTTTTTCACAAATATAAAAAAAAGCCACCTTAAAAAGATGACTTTTTTGTCGTTAATTGATGAAGTTATTACAATTTTTCAAAAATTCCTGCTACACCTTGTCCACCTCCAACGCAGGCCGTAACCATTCCATAGCGTTGATTTCTTTTTTCCATTTCATTAAATAATTGAATGGAAAGTTTCGCTCCGGTACAACCAAGGGGGTGTCCGAGTGCAATTGCTCCTCCATTAGGATTTACAATTTCAGGATTTATATTTAATTCTTGAATTACCGCTAAGGCTTGAGCAGCGAAAGCTTCATTCAGTTCAATTTGTTCAATATCTTTCAAGCTTAATCCGGATTTTTTAAGTGCCAAAGGGATGGCTTCAACCGGTCCAATTCCCATCAAGGATGGTTCAACTCCTGCTACCGCATAGGTTACCATTCTTGCCACTGGTTTTAAATTCAATTGTTTCATTAATCTTTCAGACATTAATAAAACAAAAGCTGCTCCATCAGAGGTTTGAGATGAATTTCCTGCGGTTACTGTTCCGTTTGCAGCAAAAACCGGACGAAGTTTTCCTAGTGCCTCTAAAGTAGTATCCGCTCTTGGCCCTTCATCTTGGGAAACTGTATAGGAGCGAGATTCTTTCTTTTGAGTTTTTGGATTGAAAAAATTCTCGTTGACCGTTATTGGCACAATCTGACTTTCAAATACCTTATTTTCTATTGCTTTTAAAGCTTTTTGATGAGAATTAAAAGAGAATAAATCTTGGTCTTCTCTAGAAATCCCATATTTTTTTCTTACTTCTTCAGCAGTTAGGCCCATTCCAATATAATAATCTGGATGTGAATCCGCAATATCATAATTTAAAACAGTTTTATGTCCCATCATCGGAACCATGGACATAGACTCTGTTCCACCTGCGATGATGCAATCTGCCAAGCCTGCTTTGATTTTAGCATCAGCTAGGGCAATCGCCTCAAGGCCTGAGCCGCAATATCTATTGATTATAAAACCGGGGACCTCCTTTCCAAGTGATAGTAGGGAGATATATCGTCCCATTTGCATTCCTTGTTCAGATTCTGGTACAGCATTTCCAACAATAAGGTCTTCCACCATGGTTGGACTTAAACCTGGAACTTGAGAAACCAAATATTTGATTACTTCTGCTGCTAGATTATCTGGACGCATACTTGCGAAACCACCTTTATGTGCTTTCCCAACTGCTGATCGATATCCTGTTATAATATATGATTCCATAATTAATTTCTTACAGGTTTGCCTCCACCTAATAAACTTGCAATTCTTTCTTGAGTTTTTGCCTCACCAGTTAAGGATAAAAAGGCTTCTCTTTCAAGATCTAATAAATATTGTTCTGAAACCATTTGAGGTTTGTCCAAATCTCCACCAGCTATAACATAAGCAAGTTTATTGCCTATCAAGGCATCGTGGTCAGAAATATAATTTCCCATCCTCATGCTAGTTATTCCAGCTTTGAAAAGTGCTAATGCTTGCTTTCCTTCAACCCAGACATCTTTTCTTGGTTGATTTTGAACATATCCAGCTTCAGCTAGGGCAATTGCCTCTTTTTTAGCTTCGGAAATAATTTGGGATCTGTTTAAAACAATTCTATCTGAATTTCTAAGATAATTCATTTCTCTTGCCTCATGAGCAGAAGTAGATACCTTAGCCATGGCGATATTCATAAATGCTTCTTGAAGTCTATTTAACTCAACATCTCCATTTCTTCTAGAATCTCCCATTCGTAAAGCCAATTCTTTTGTTCCTCCCCCTGCTGGAATTAATCCAACTCCAACCTCAACTAGTCCCATATACAATTCAGCATTTGCAACTAATTTATCGGCATGTAAACAGATTTCACAACCACCACCTAAAGCAAGGCTATGGGGTGCAATTACTACTGGAATAGAGGAATAACGCACACGCATCATGGTATTTTGGAAGACAGCAATCATTTTGTCTACTTCCTCGAATTGTTTTTGCGCGGCAAACATGAAAAGCATTCCCAAATTTGCACCTGCCGAAAAGGCATCGTTAGATTCGTTTCCTATGACTAATCCACGATATTCCTTCTCAGCAAGTTCAATGGCATTTTGGATACCTTCTACTACACCTGGTCCCATGGTATTCATTTTTGAATGGAATTCGAGATTTAAAATTCCATCTCCCAAATCTATCATGGAAACGTCATCGTTTTTAAATACCTCTTTTTCAGGTTTTAAAATTTGAAGATTGATTGTTGATGAAGTGTTAGGTACCTTTTTATATGTTTTTGTTTCTGTTGCGTAATAATAAAGCTCACCTTTTTCTTTTTTGTAAAAGCTAGTGTTTCCCGAAGATAGCATTTCTTCTACCCAAGCAGCAGGTTGGTATCCTGCTTCTTTCATAATTTTGACTCCCTTCTCTAATCCTATTGCATCCCAAGTTTCAAATATTCCTAATTCCCAACCAAAACCTGCACATATTGCTTGATCAATTTTGAATAATGCATCGGTAATTTCAGGAATTCTATTGGAAGCATATTGAAATGAATCTGAAAAGGTTCTTCTATAAAATTCGCCGGCTAAATCTTTTCCTTCTAATAAATATGAAAAGCGATCGGATAAATTATCTATGGCCTTGGTCCTTTCTAATGTTTCAAAAGAAACTTTTTCAGTTGGACGATAATCCATACTTTCAAAGTCTAAGGCTAGAATAATGGATTTCCCTTTTTCGTCCTTTACTTTTTTATAAAAACCTTGTCCCGTTTTATCTCCTAACCATTTATTAGCATATAGTTTTTCAATGATTTTTGGTAATTGGAAGGTTTCCTTGCTTTCATCATTTTTTAGAGCTTGATATAGGCCATTACTTACATGAACTGTTGTATCTAAACCAACTACATCCGATAATCTAAAAGTACCTGATTTTGGTCTTCCAACAACTTTAGAAGTAAGTTTATCGACTTGCTCAACGGTCAATCCCATTTCCTCTACAATTTTCATAGTAGACATCATGGAATATACTCCAATTCTATTGGCAATGAATGCAGGAGTATCTTTACAAATTACGGTAGTCTTACCTAATTCAACATTACCGTAATTGTAAATAAAATCAATAATTTGTTGTGAAGTGTGAGCTGTTGGAATAATTTCCAAAAGCTTTAAATACCTCGGGGGATTGAAGAAGTGTGTGCCACAAAAATGGCTTTTGAAATCTTCGCTTCTGCCTTCTAACATTAAATGTATAGGAATTCCAGAAGTATTTGAAGAGATCAATGTCCCCGATTTTCTAAATTTCTCTACTTTTTCAAATAGAGATTTTTTAATATCTAATTTTTCTACAACCACCTCAATCGTCCAGTCAACATCTGCAATTTTTGCTAAATCATTGTCAAAATCGCCTAATATGATATTTTTGGCAAAATCTTTATGATACAAAGAAGCAGGTTTGGCTTTAAGCGTGTTTTTGAAAGAATTTTCTACTGTTTCTTTATTGATATCTAATAAAAGTACCTCTACGCCAATATTTGCGAAATGGCAAGCAATTCGAGAACCCATGATTCCTGAGCCCAAAACTGCAACCTTTTTAATACTTCTATTCATACCAATTTTGAATTTCTAATCCAATTTAGAAAATTAAAATTTAGTATGCAAGCATAACAATAAATTTATTCTAGGTAATTTTCAATTGGTAAACAAGAGCAAACAAGGTTTCTATCTCCAAAAGCAGCATTAATTCTAGAAACGGAAGGCCAAAATTTAGCTTCCTTAAGATAATTCAAAGGAAAAGCTGCCTCTTGTCTTGAATAAGGGTAGTTCCAATTATCTGCTAATAATTCAAATTGCGTATGTGGCGCATTTTTTAGTAGATTGTTTTCTTTTTCATAGATTCCATCCTCAATTTCTTTGATTTCCTTTCTGATTGAAATCATTGCGTCGCAGAATCGATCTAGTTCAGCTTTATTTTCTGATTCGGTTGGTTCAATCATTAATGTGCCGGCAACAGGGAAGGATAGGGTTGGGGAGTGAAATCCATAATCCATCAGCCTTTTCGCTACATCTTCAGCTTCTAAACCTATGGAAGTTTTAAATGGACGAAGATCGAGGATGAATTCATGTGCACATCGTCCAAATTTTCCAGTATATAGGATTGAATAATGTTTTCCTAATCTTGATTTGATATAATTGGCATTTAGGATTGCTATTTTAGTAGCATCTGTAATACCTTGAGATCCCATCATGGAAATATAAGCATAAGAAATAGCCAAGATACTTGCCGATCCATAAGGCGCCGCTGAAACAGCAGAATTTGATGAATCTTCAATAGTAATATGTCCCGGTAAATGATCAACCAAATGTTCAGCCACACAGATTGGTCCCATTCCTGGGCCACCTCCGCCGTGAGGGATACAGAACGTCTTATGAAGGTTTAAGTGACAAACATCTGCCCCAATTGTAGCTGGCGAGGTAAGTCCAACTTGCGCATTCATATTCGCTCCGTCCATATAAACTTGTCCCCCATTTTCATGGATAATCTGACAAATTTCTTGGATAGATTCTTCAAATACGCCATGTGTTGAAGGGTAGGTTACCATAAGGCAAGCTAAATTATCTTTATATTCTATAGCTTTTGCTTTTAATTCTTCAACATTGATATTTCCTTTTTCATCACATGGGGTTACGATTACCTTCATGCCTGCCATTACAGCTGATGCTGGATTAGTTCCATGCGCTGAGGAAGGAATTAGGGCAATATTTCTATGGGATTCACCTTTTGCAAGGAAATAATTTCGAATGGTTAATAAACCTGCAAATTCTCCTTGTGCACCTGAATTAGGCTGCATGGAAACGCCTTTGAATTGGGTGATTTCCTTTAACCATTCTCCTAATTCTGAAATCATTTCCTGATATCCTTGAGTTTGGTTTTGTGGAGCAAATGGATGAATCTTTCCTAGTTCTGGCCAAGTCACAGGAATCATTTCTGTTGTGGCATTCAATTTCATTGTGCAAGAGCCTAAAGAAATCATTGAATGCACCATGGATAAATCCTTATTTTCTAATTTCTTCAAATAGCGAAGCATACTATGCTCAGACTGATGGGAGTTGAAAATAGGATGTTCAAGAAAAGGACTATTTCTAAATAATGAATTTGGTAAGTTCCAAACCGATTCCAAAGAATTTAGATCGATAGATTTGTTTACTGATTTACTAAAAATAGTCAAAATTTCATGTACATCTTCTAATTCAGAGGTTTCATCTAAAGCAATTCGAATTGTTGACTTATCATATCCAAAATTTCTTTTTGCCTTTTCTGCATTTTCTTTAATTGATTTGATATTGTCTTCAATTTGAACTGTTATGGTATCAAAAAATGTCGTATTTGTCGTTAAACCTAATTGATTCAATCCATCTTTTAAAAGACTAGTAAGTCCGTGAATTTTTTCTGCAATATTTTTCAAACCTTTTGGTCCATGGTAAATGGCGTATGAAGCAGCCATTATGGACAATAATACTTGTGCAGTACAAATATTAGAAGTAGCTTTTTCTCTTCGAATATGTTGCTCTCTAGTTTGAAGGGCCATTCTAAGGGCAGGTCTTTCATGGGAATCTACGGAAACCCCGATAATTCTACCCGGCATATTTCTTTTAAATTTATCCTTTGTGGCAAAAAAAGCTGCATGAGGGCCACCAAAGCCCATAGGAACGCCAAATCTTTGGGAATTGCCAATAACAACATCTGCACCCCATTCACCAGGAGGGGTTAAAAGTGTTAAGGATAATAAATCAGCTGCAACTATCGTAAAAATATCCAATGCTTTAGCAGATTCTACTAGATTTTGATATTCAAAAATTGTACCATTTGCGGCCGGATATTGCAATAAAATTGCAAAATATTTAGGATGAGAAATTTCAATATTTTCATGATTCCCAATTTCAAGATTAATTCCTAATGGGATTGCCCTTGTTTTAAGGATATCAATCGTTTGAGGAAGCACTTGATCGGAAATAAAAATTGTATCTGCTTCATTTTTTGCCTTTGACCTTTGTGCAAAAAGCATAGTCATTGCCTCAGCTGCCGCCGTGCCTTCATCTAAAAGAGATGCATTTGCAATTTCCATACCAGTTAATTCAATAACCATAGTTTGAAAATTCAATAACATTTCCAGTCTTCCTTGGGCAATTTCAGCTTGATAAGGAGTATAAGCGGTATACCAAGCAGGGTTTTCTAAAACATTTCTTAAAATAACAGACGGAACAAGTGTATCATAATATCCTAAACCTATATGAGATTTAAAGACCTGATTTTTTTGCATTAGAGCTTTAAAAGACTCCAAAAATTTAGCCTCAGATTTGGGTTCAGGTAAATCTAAGGATTTTTTTAAAAGTATTTGAGATGGAACAGTTTCTCCAATTAATTCTTCTATTGAGTCCAAACCAAGTTCTTGAAGTATTTCCTTAATTTCTAAAGGATTTGATTGATTATGTCTGGTAGAAAATGATTGTTGATAAGAGAAATTTGGATTGTTCGCCATTTTTTAAATTCTTTGAATAATTATGTTTCAAATTTAACAATTTTATCCTCCAATTGTTAAGTTTTTTTTAGAATTTATTAGAACTTTTATGTGAATTTGGTAAATTAGATTTTTTAGAATCGACAAACCAAAAATTTAATTTAATTATGAAGAAAAAACTTCTTGTTTTAAGCCTAATTTTTTCTGGCTTTCAGACTTTTGCCCAGGATAAAGATTTAGATGTTAAATATGCAGAATCTATAAAAGCAAAAAATATTGAAAAGAACCTTGTTTTTTTAGCTTCAGATGCCTTGAAGGGAAGAAATACAGGGTCTGTTGAACAAAGGGTGGCTGCAAATTATATTTCAGATTATTTCAAAGAGGCCGGATTAGCACCAGTTAATGGTTCCTATTTTCAAAAGGTAGACTTGATCAATCGTTCATGGGAAAATGTGAAGTTAGTTACTTCAAAAAAAGAATATAATTACCTTCAGGATTTTTATGCCTATTCTTTAGTTCCAATGTCTATTAAGGATAAATTTAATGTTGAATTCATCGGTTATGCCATGAATCAAGATGGCTGGAATGATTATGAAAAGGCAAAACTTAAGGGAAAAATTGCCGTAGCTATGAATGGTGAGCCGAAGGATGCTAATGGAAATTATGTTTTTTCAGGCAATGCTGATCCTTCAAAATATGCCAATGATTGGAAAATAAAAAAAGAGGAGGCGCAAGCAGCAGGAGCCAAGGGCCTGATTTTAGTTTATACAGGAAATCCTGAAAACTTTGAAAGATATTTAAGAACTCTTCAAACAAGGGTTCAACGTTTTGGTAATAAACGTATGGTATTCGCCGAAGATGCTGAAACAGATAATTTTCCTGTCCTATTAATCTCCCAAGAAATGGCAGTAAATATTTTGGATATTGCATATGAGGACCTTGAGAACTTTATTAAAAATACGAGCGAGCAAAAAAAGAGTATTAAACAAAATTGGAAATCTTCAAATATTGCAATTTCTACAGAAAAATCAGATGAACCCGTGGATACCTATAATGTTGTTGGGTATTTGGAAGGAACAGATAAAAAAGATGAATTAATTATTATGACCGCCCATTATGATCATATTGGGGTATCAGCCGATGGTCAAATTAATAATGGGGCAAATGACGACGGTTCTGGAACTGTTACGGTTATGGAATTGGCTAAAACATTCGGACAAGCTGCGAAGGAGGGGAATCGTCCTAGACGTTCTATTTTATTTATGACTGTTACAGGGGAGGAAAAGGGATTATTGGGGTCTGAGTTTTATTCAAGACATCCATTATTTCCATTGGAAAATACGGTTTGTGATTTGAATATTGATATGGTTGGAAGAGATGATTACGATCATGTTGGTAAACCAGATTATATCTATGAGATTGGTTCAGATAAATTAAGTTCAGAATTAAGAGCTAGTCTAGTTGAGCAAAATGAAAAGCACATAGGTCTCGATTTGGATTTTAAATATAATGATCCGAATGATCCCAACAGATTCTATTATCGTTCAGATCATTATAATTTCGCTAAGCATGGAATTCCTGTTGCCTTTTTCTTTAATGGCGTTCATGATGATTATCACCAGCCAAGTGATACAGTGGATAAAATTGAATTTGATAAAATCCAACGGGTAGCAAAACTCGTATTTTATATGGGTTGGGATATTGCTAATCGTGATAAGCGTTTGGTTGTTGATTCAAATAA
>CAZVFE010000040.1:13134-15149 GCA_964626405.1 uncultured Cytophagales bacterium
TTGATGAACATGTTTTTTCTAAATTCATCTTGGTAATCTTTTTGTCTGGAACGGACAATATTTTGATAAATTTTCTGATTTATCTCAATAGCTTTATTGAATAGATATTTTAAATCCTTAAATCCTAATTTTTCAATAGCATTCAAGGAATTTTCTAGTAGGTATTCCGGGTATTTATTATTTTCAATTTGATAAAATTCATGAATTTTATCCCATGAATCATATTCTCCTGATTTAATTTTTTCAATTAAATCTTTATACGATGAATTTGGAATTAATATACCTCCTAAATTTTCCCAAGAACGAATAGGGGTAGCATTTTGCCTGATAGTTTCAATTAGGCTTTCAATTGATTCAATTTTTTTCTCCTCCATATAATTCACGAAGGTTCTCGCAAAATGGAAAATGATTAAATCTTTGTACCATTCAATAGCTCGAGCTGGTTTACGGATGATTGTTGTTCTATTGCTACCTTCAATTCCTTTTACTTCAATATAATCTGAATTCTTTTCCTTTTCCATCCAATTTTCCAATAAGGTAATTGCATTTAGGATTTCATAAACGGTATCAGGAGCCATGAAATCATATTCGAATTGAATGGATTTATTCTTTCTCTTATCCCTTGCCTTAAATTTATAGGAATTTCTAGCTAAGGCATAGAAATTGTATTCAAACCAATATCCGGGTACAATAATGGTATTCCCAGATCCTTCATTTCCTATTAAAGAAAATGGTAGGGGGTTTTGTATTTCTGCAGGATAATTTCCTTTCGATATTAAATTAAAGCTTGCAAATTTTGAATTATGTTTAAGGGAAACCGAAAGGCCGGGCCAAAATCCTCTTCCTGCATATAGTTCGCCATCTGCTCCTCTCGAATTATGATTAGAGCCAAGAGTAGCTCCGGCAGCCATGTTGGATTGTCCTTTTACGATTGATGCACATAGAAAGGAATTATTATGGTGTTGTTCGTGAAAAGGAAATAAAAGTGAATTTAGAACCTCGCAACAAGAAATTGTTGAATTACAGGCTAGATAAGAGTTTATTAGTCTAGCACCATATTTTAATTGTGAATGTGCACCTAGAATAAATCTCACGGCTTTTACACCATAAAAAATTCTGCAACCCTCTTCAATAATTCCATTCACCAATTCACAACCTTCTCCTATTTGCGTATTGGATATTTCATTCGAATGAATGGTTAAATTTTTTAATTTATTTACTCCTTTTATATAGGCATCCGTTCCAATATTACAATCCTTAATCATTTTGGAACTTTTGATAACAGATCGATGACCTATTTTTCCATAATGACCTCTTTGTTTAGAAAATCTTTTAAGGGTTATTCTTTTTAATGCTTCTTGAAATATTTTATCCTCTCGGTTTTGCGACCATAAATAGGCGTCTCCAACTTCCATTCCCTCAAATGGAATAACTTTTCTTCCTCCATTTTCATTGGCTAATTCAATCCAAATACGAATATCTTCATTCTCCCCCTCCTTTACCAAACCATTGCCAAATTTTGCAGTATTCGTAGTAGATAATTCATCAATTTTAAATAAAATTACTTCGTCCCCAATTTGATAATGGGAAAGAATATTTACTTGATGAACGGCAATATTATCACCTAAATCAGAGGAAATAATCGTTGAATTATAAATTCCTGCCTCTAATCTTAAATTTTTAAATTCTAGATAAATCGGTTCAATTTTTCCAATACGATTAATGCCATAAAATTTGGAATTTCTAATTAAATGCGGGTCAAATCCATCCTTCACTAATAAATTATTCCAGTCATCAGCAAAATTAAAATTCGAAATTAATATGGATTTTTCTTCCTCAGAAATATTTCTATAATCTTTTGATATTATTTCAGAATCTCTAAAATAAAATTCATTTTCAATGGTTAAGAATTCCTTAGGGATGAAATCGAACCCTAATTTTGCTACCGGCTTTTTAAATATTTTATTCATAAAGAATAATGTTAATTATAATATTTGCAAAGATACAAAAATCGG
>CAZVFE010000041.1:0-14945 GCA_964626405.1 uncultured Cytophagales bacterium
CGAATTGGGAATATAGATTTTGAGGGAGAAATGGAAAAAATTACTCCTGGATCAGAATTCATTAAAGAAAAATTAATGGATGAGACTATGGAGCCCATATATTTACAAGCTTGGGGTGGTACGAATACTATTGCCAGAGCATTAAAAAGTATAGAGGAAGAAAACAAAAATAAGCCTAATTGGGAGGAAATTCAGAAGAAAATCAATCAAAAGGCAATTATATATACGATTTTAGATCAAGATGACACCTACCAAACGTATATTTCGAAGGTTTGGCCAGATATTTTAGTTTATTATAATTCAAATCAATTTTGGAGTTTTGCTTATTTCTGGCAAAGGTCAGTTCCTAAAGAATATCAACCCTATTTTGAAGGAGAGTTTATGTCGAAAATAATTTTAAATAATGGTCCATTATTGAAACAATATTATTCTTGGGGAGATGGACAAAAGCAAGCGGGAGATCCGGAGCATTATGAAGGTGATATTTCACGTTTAAAGGATAATCAGTTTGGAAAATTTGGACAATATGATTTTTTGTCTGAGGGTGATTCGCCGGCCTTTTTACAATTAGTAAATACAGGATTAGAGAATACAGAGCATCCAAATTATGGTGGTTGGGGAGGAAGATTCAAAAAATCAGACGAAAACCCAAGGAAATATGTGGATGCGGAGGATTTCAATCCGTTTTCAAATAAAATTGATTCTGATTTTCCGCAAGCCAGATGGGCTAAAGATATGCAAATGGATTTTGCAGCAAGAGCTGAATGGTGTGTTAAAAGTTTTGAGGAGGCCAACCATGCTCCTAAAATTAGAATAAAAGAGGGTAACCACCATGCAATAAAAATTGGAGATGAATTAAATTTAACCTTAATGGGGAATGATGTAGATCAAGATGAGATCAAATTTTCTGCCTTTTCATATGCTGAAGTGGGTGATGGTGCAGCAAATATATCAGTAGAGGGCGAGCGTTTAATTCTTTCTTTACCAGAAAGTACTGCTTCAGGAGATGAATACCATATCATTGTAGAAGGACAAGATAATGGTTCTATTCCTTTGAAGGGGTACCAAAGAATTATTTTGAAAGTCCTTTAATCTTTAAAAATGAAACAATTTATTCTCTTTTTGTTTTCTCCTCTTATCCTTATTTCACAAAATTTATCTGGGATTACGGGGGTCAGAGATTATTCTTATAATAATCTAGATGCCTATAAAAATGATGTGAAACATTATCCGGAAATTGTTTTGGCAGAAATTCCTGAAGATTCATTAATTGAAGAAAAATTGAATTTTGTTTATAAATCAGATCCAAGGGATTTAAAAATGGATTATTTTGGTCCGAAAACGAAAGAAGAACTTCCAGCATTGATGTTTATTCATGGAGGAGGTTGGAGAACGGGAGATAAGAGTCAGCATATTCCGATGGCAAGGGCATTGGCCAAAAGGGGTATTCGTGTATTTTTAATAGAGTACAGACTTTCAACAGAGGCTTTATATCCAGCAGCGATGATTGATGCCCATGCTGCATTAAATTATTTATTTGAGCATTCAAAGGAATTTAATATTAAACGCAATCATATTACTGTTGGGGGATTTTCTGCAGGTGGACAAATGTCTGCCTTATTGGGTTCAACATGGGACGAGGAGATTTATGGGAAGACGAAAAAGGAAAACAAGATTTATTCAGTAATTGATTTAGATGGGATTTTAGCCTATATTCACCCGGAATCTGGAGAAGGGGATGATAGTAAAAAATTAAGTGCTGCAACCCAGTATTTCGGATACAATAATAAGGAGCGACCGGATTTGTGGAATGAGGCTTCGGCATTGTTTCATGTGTCAAAGGATGATCCACCTGTCTTATTCATCAATAGTGGGGTGGACAGAATGCATGCAGGAAGAGAGGATTTTCGTAGGAAAATGGATGCTTTTCAAATAAAAACGGAAGTTACGAGTTTTGAAGGATCTCCTCATAGTTTTGTCCTATACGAGCCCTATTTTTCAAAGGTCATTGATTTAATTGAAGAAAATATAAAAACGAATCAAAATACTCTAATTGTAGATAAGAAGGGTGAAATAAAAACTATTCAAGAGGCCATTAATTTGGCAAAGCCGGGGAATGAAATATTCATAAAAAATGGGGAATATAATGAGAAAGTATTTATAGATAGTTTAAAACATGATTTATTTATTGTTGGGGAATCGAGAGAAGGGGTAATTTTAATAAATAGTATTGCAAGGGATATTTGGAGATGTTCAAATCCGGATGATTTTGGGGCTGCGGTATTGAATATAAAGGGACATGATTTAAGTTTTCGAAATTTAACAATCATTAATAATTATGGAATTTTGGCAGAAGGTGATAGGGTAATCCCTTGTAATAATGCCTCAGGAAAAACTGTAGTGAGTACAGTTCAAAATTATGCTTTACCAAGAGAAGCGGGGGAAAAGGAAGGGGAAAAGATTGTTCGAAAAGATGGGCATCAGTTTGCGGTTAGGGCAATGCCAGGAGGCATAAAATTAGCTTTTGTAAATTGCAGTTTTATATCTGGGGGTGGAGATACTGTTTCTCCCTGGGATGTAGAAAACGGAAAATATTATTTTAATTCTTGTAGTTTTGAGGGGGGAGTGGATTTATATTGTCCGAGGGGAAATGCCTATGCCATCAATTGTGAGTTTATTTGTCATAATATGAGTGCGGCGATGTGGCATGATGGTTCTGGAAATGAGGGGGATAAAAATGTAATTATTCAATCGAAATTTAGAGGGGATGAGGGATATAAATTGGGGAGGTATCATCGGGAGGCACAAATATATTTAATTGATTGTGAATATGATGAAAATATGGCTGATGCAGAGATTTATCAAGCAGGGGACAGAAAATTATCTTGGGGACATAGAATATATTATTTTGGTTCAAAGAAATCAGGAAAACAATTTAAGTGGTTAGAGAATAATATTGAATTGGAGAGAAAGGATTTAAATTTTAATTGGGTTTTTAAAGGTAATTGGCAATTAAAATTATAAATTTATTCAAAAAAATAAACCTATAATAATATGAAAACAAGGAGAGAGTTTGTTCAAACTTTAGCAGTTCCCTTTATTGGCTATCCATTATTAAAAAATTCAAAATTTACTTATCCAGAGGAAAAAGTTCTACGAGTAGCTTTATTAGGATTAGGCTCCTATGCGGAGAGAGTTGCGAATGCGATGCAGGACTGTAAGCGCGCAAGAATTACGGGATTGATCAGTGGAACTCCTTCCAAATTAGAATCTTGGAGTAGTAAATATGGTGTTAAAAAAGAAAACTGTTTTACCTATGAAAATTTGGAGGAGATAATGAATAGGGAAGATATAGATGCAGTTTATATTATTACTCCGAATTCTTTGCATAAGCCATTTGCAGAGAGAGTGGCAAAATGTAAGAAGCATGTGATATCAGAGAAACCGATGGCTTTAAATGCCAAAGAGGGGGAGGAGATGATAAAGATATGTAAAGAACAGGGTGTTCAATTATTGGTGGGATATCGAATGCATTTCGAGGCTATAACGCAAGAGATTGTAAAAAGACAGCGGGCTGGGGAATTTGGGAAGACCTTATTTTTTCAAGGATTATCGGGATTTATAATTGGGGATCCGAATCAATGGCGATTAAATGCTGCATTGGCTGGTGGTGGTGCGATGATGGATATTGGTATTTATTCGATTAATGGGGCAAGATATATGTTGGGGGAGGAACCAGTTTGGGTGACCGCACAAGAAACTAAAACTAATCCTGTAAAATTTAAGGAAGGGGTTGATGAAACCATTACTTTTCAGATGGGATTTCCATCTGGGGCGATCGCTTCTTGCTTATCAACTTATTCATTAAATAATTTGGATAAATTTTATTTAAATGGTACAAAGGGATTTGCTGAGATGCAACCATCTACTGGTTATGGGCCAATCAAAGGAAGGACAAATAAGGGGGAAATAAAAGCAGAACATAGGACCCATCAGACTGTACAAATGGATAATTTTGCGGGGATAATTTTGGATGGGGAAAAGCCATTTATTCCAGTGGATGGAGAAGAAGGATTAAAAGATTTAAAAATTATTGATGCGATATTTAAAGCAGTAAAATCAGGAAAAAAAGAAAAAATATAAAGATGAAAAAAATATTATTAGTATCGATTTTGTGTATGATGCCTAAATTGATGATGTCACAAACATTTGACAAAGAATGGACGGTTGAGGAGATAAGTAAACATGGTTCAAAGAGGCATGAGAGTAGTTTTGTTGAATGTAATGGTAAATTATATGCATTGGGGGGAAGAGGAGAAAGACCGATTGAGGAATATAATCCGCAGACGCATGAATGGAATTTTGTAGCTGATGCTCCGATGGAGTTTAATCATTTTCAGGCCTTGAGTTTTAAGGGGGAGATTTATGTAATTGCGGCTTTTCAGGGAAGGTATCCACATGAAACTCCTATTAAAAATATATTGATATTTAATCCCGAGAGGAAAGAGTGGAGGGAGGGTCCGGAGATTCCGAAGGAGCGTTTAAGAGGCTCAGTGGGAGTATTTGGGCGAGGAGATAAAATATATTTAGTAAGTGGGATATTGGATGGACATTGGGATGGAAATGTAAAGTGGTTTGATGAATATGATACAAAGACAGGGGAGTGGAAGATACTCCCTGATATTCCGCATGAGCGAGATCATTTTTCTGCGGCAATCATCGGAGATAGGGTTTATGTAGCTGGGGGGAGAATGTCGTCTGCGAAAACGAATAAGGTATTAGAGAGGACTGTTGGGGAGGTTGATGTATTTGATTTTAAGAAAGGAAAATGGGAGACGATTGAAGAGGGGATACCGACGCAGAGGGCAGGAACAAGTAGTTTGGGAATTGGGAGATATTTGGTTGTCATGAATGGGGAGAGTAAGGATCAGGTGCCGGGGCATACTGAAGTGGAGGTTTATGACACGAAGAAGGGGCGATGGTTTAGTTTGCCGGGATTGAAGCAAGGTCGTCATGGATGTGGGATAGCATATATGGGGGGGAAGATATATGTTGCGAATGGGAGTGGGAATCGAGGGGGCGGACCTGAGATGGATGAGGTGGAATTTTTAAATTTTAAACCATGAAGCTCCCCACCCGCCACCCAAAATTTAAGCGAAAATTTAATGATTACCTAAAAGTAAATTGATAAAGATTTAAACCGATTTTTATGAAATGAAATTATCAGGAAACTTATTTCTAGGCTTAATTATCTTTTTTATTTTTTCCTGTAATTCGAATCAAATTAATCGGGAAAAGCTTGTATCTAAATTTAATGTAAACATCCAGGAAATTGATACATTAAATTCCTTATCAATTGGGAATGGTAGATCTGCCATTACGGTAGATATTACAGGTTTACAAACCTTTTCAGAAAAATATAAAAAGGGGATGTCGCTCGGACATCTTTCTGAATGGGGGTGGCATAGTTTTCCAAATTCAGAAAATTATTCGATTCAAACTGCTTTGGTGGATTTGAATTGGCATGGAAAAAAAATTCCTTATGCCAGACAATTTCCTAAGGGGGATCAAAGAAATATTGCCTCCAATTATATTCGTCAAAATCCACATAGAATTCATTTGGGAAGTATTCGATGGAAATTAGATGGAAAGCCTATAGATATTCATTCAATTAAAAATATAGATCAAAATTTAAATCTTTGGGAAGGAAAAATTACGAGTAATTTTGAATTGGAGGGGGAGAAAATTGAAGTCATTACTGCCTATTCACAGGAAAAAGATCAAGTATTTGTTCGTGTTCACTCTAAATTATTGAAAAATAATCGGTTGGGAATAGAGATTCGCTATCCTTATCCAACAGATGAGTTTTTAGACGAAGCCGCTTTGTTTGACCCAAAGGAATCATCTCGATTGGAACTTGAAAAAATTAAAGAAAATAGCTATTCAATAAAAAGAGAATTAGATGATTTTCAATATTATTCAAATATTCATTCTTCCTTGAATTTACGTAATTTAGAAAATGATTTTGGATATGAATTTATCCCTTTAGAGTCAAATGAAAATTGGGATTTTTCCATCGAATATAATCCTGAAAAAAGCGAAAAAACCGTATTAAACTTTGAGGAAAATTTTGATAAAATTGAAAGGAATTTTAATGAATTTTGGAATAAGACTGGATTAATTGAATTGGATGGGAAAGGAGACCCAAGGGCGAATGAACTTCAGAGAAGAGAAATTTTATCCCTTTATTTATTAAAAATTAATAATTCAGGAAATTTCCCACCTCAGGAAACTGGGTATGTGAGTAATTCATGGTATGGAAAACCTCATATGGAAATGATATGGTGGCATTCCACTCCTTTTGCTTTGTATAACCAGGAAACTATCTTAAAAAGCCAAATGAATTGGTATAAAATTGCAAAGGAAAATGCAAGGATTATTGCAGACCGACAAGGTTTTAAGGGTTTTAGGTGGCAAAAAATGACGGATAATGATGGACAAGAAACGGCCTCTTCAGTTGGATCATATTTAATTTGGCAGCAACCACATCCAATTTATTTTCTAGAAACTTTATTTCAAATTGAAAAAGATTCTAGCATTTTAAAAGAATTTGAGGATATCATTGTTGGAACTGCTGATTTTATGGCAAGCTTTGCTTGGTATGATGTTGAAAAAGATGCCTATATTTTAGGACCAGGAATCATTCCTGCGCAAGAACGATTTGATCCGGTTACTACCATTAATCCAACATATGAATTGGCCTATTGGAAATGGGCTTTAGGAAAAGCCATTGAATGGGAAAAAAGATTGGGGAAATTACCTCCAAAAGAATGGATGGAAGTAGAAAAAAAACTATCTCCCCTACCTATTCAGAAGGATCTGTATTTATTTACTGAAAATGCACAAGATTCTTATTCAAATAAAAGATATCATACAGACCATCCTGCTGTTTTAGGAACATTCGGAATGCTCCCTAAAACTACTTTTATAGATGAAAAAATCATGTTAAATACCTATAATAAAATAAAAGAAATTTGGGTTTGGGAGGATACATGGGGATGGGATTTCCCAATGGCAGCCATGACAGCAGCCAGATTAGGATTAAAAGAAGAAGCGGTGGATGTACTTTTAATGCCGATCATAACAAATACTTTTTTAAAGAATGGTCATAATTATCAAACGGAAAGATTACGATTATACCTTCCTGGAAATGGTGGATTTCTTACAGCATTGGCAATGATGACAAATGGGTGGATAGACTCCAAAGAAAAACATCCTGGTATTCCTGATAATTGGGAGGTAAAAATCGAAAATATGAATAAAGGATTTTAAATTTTACATTTTAGAGACAATATCTTTCATCTTTTCCAAACCCGTTTTGGCAACCAATAATGGATCTAATTTATACAAATCTCGATTAAATAATTCTAAAGAAATTACCTTAGGTTTTAATACCTTTAATACATTAGCAATAGGGGCTTCTCCATCCCCAGCATAAATTCTATCTGCATCTTTGATGGTCTTCGGATTAATATTAGTCGTATAATCATTCATATGAAAAACTTCGATTGCATCATTTCCAACAATGTGTAAAGATTCAAAGGAAGATTCCCCTTTATAAATATGAAATATATCTAACAGTAATTTAGCATTTGGATTACCTGAGGCAGAGGCAACATATAATACCTCCTGGACTTTATTAAGATTAGTAGAATGACCCCATAGTTCCAAAATTGGATTAACTCCCATTTTTTCACCAATTTCCAAAATTGCATTATATCGCTCCGCAATTTTATCTAAATTCATTTTAGGTATCGTGGTTGCTCCCATTGGTGGTGCTGCGGTCCGTGGACAACCCAATTCTTGCAACCATTCCATTTCTTGTTTTATTTGGTCTAATGCTTTTGATCGAACATTAGGATCATCTACAATCCACTGTGCAAAACCAATTGCATTTTGAATTTTAATACCTGAATCATTAATCAATGATTTTGCCTCCTGAATCGTACCGCCTGAATCAAAATATTTCTGCAAAGTTGGTACCCAGATCTCACAAGAACCATATCCAGCCTTAGCTGCAACCTTTATTTCATTCAAAAATCCAATGTTTTGCCCCATTATCGTACTCATATTTAATGAATACTCATAATCTTTATTTTCTAGATATTGACTCTTATCAAAATTAAGATTTGAATAAAAGGGAATTGAAGCAAGTGCGGTCGACTTTAATAAATTTCTTCTGGAAATATTTTTCATTTTTATTAATAATAGGTTTATATTTCCTTTAATTTAAATATTTATCTTGAGAAAAATCAGAATATTATGAAAAAATTACTTGTCCTATTTTTACTCTCTTCCCTATTCAATTTAAATTCCATTGCACAAAATTCCGATAAACCAAGAGTCATATTAATCACTACAGATGGGGTTAGATGGCAAGATCTTTTCTATGGAATTGATACATCAATCGCTAAAAATAAATATTTTACAGAAAACAAAAGTGAAGAATTATTAAAGAAATATTATGATGTAGATTATAAAATTTCTAGAAAAAAAATCATGCCATTTTTTTATTCTGAATTAGTAAAAAATGGTGAGTTACATGGAAATCGAAAATTGGGAAGTAAATTAAATGTAGCCAATCCTTATTGGTTTTCATACCCTGGATATAGTGAAATTTTAACTGGCCAGGTAGATACACTTATCAATTCAAATGATTATCCACCAAATCCTCATATCAACTTTTTCGAACATTTAAATACTTTGCCAGATTATAAAGGAAAAGTGGCTGCTTTTGGGGCTTGGAATGCTTTCGATAGAATTTTAAATGAGGAAAGATCTGGCTTACCTATTACTGATGGGTTTGATAAATATTCTGATATTTCAGATACCGAAAATGCAAAGTTACTAACAAATATGTCTGAAAATTCATTTCGAATTTGGGGAGATGCGGAAATTCAAGATGTATTTATTCATTATCAAGCAATGGATTATTTGAAAAATAAAAAACCTATGGCGATTTATATTTCTTATGGGGAAACAGATGAATTTGCGCATGAAGGAAATTATTTTCATTATATCGATGCCTTAAACCATTTTGATACTTATGTGAAAGAAATTTGGGATTTTGTTCAAGCCACTCCAGGATATAAAAACAATACCATAATTCTTATTACCACAGACCATGGAAGAGGGGATGCTGATAAAAATCAATGGACCTCACACGGACAATCTGTGATTGATTCTCATGAAACCTGGTATGCTATAATGGGAAGGAGTATTTCTCCCCTTGGAGAGGTGAATTTTGAAGAACAGGGCTATAGCAAAGAATTAATCCACCGTTTGGCAAAACTGATTGATGTAGAATTTTAAAACCAAAAGGAAGCTTTTAAATTTAATGAGCGATATACAGAAAGGGATTCTTCGGTATTAAAATTATCATTATATACTAAATATATATCTGATAATGGGGCATATCTCCATTGTAGTCTAGAATTTATTCCTAAAACTTTATATAAATTCGAATATTGAATCAGTGTAGACCAAAATAAATTCTTTGTAAAGGTCCAATCTACCTTAGGATTTATTAAAATAATCTCAGAAGATGAATATGGTGCTGGTAAATTTATTTTATTATAATTGAAATTCAATGATAGTAAAGCTTTTGGCATAATCCGGTAATTAGTTTCGGTAGTTAACGAAGTAATTGTTCCATTATAAAAACCCCCAGTGTTGATATTTACTGTATAGGATAAATCCTTTAAATAATTTGATTGAAATTCAACTTCATATTGGCCGAATGTATAATCCGTTCCTTCCGCTAAAGGTATTGCCCCTTCCTTTCTGGATGGATCAAAATCAGAAAATAAATAGGTGTAATTATTTCGATAAGATAAGCTAAAATTAGCTTGATTTTTAAATTCCAAACGGTTCATCAACCAAACTATATGATCCACTTTTTTATTGTCTAAAGTTGGTTTAAAGAACATCAAATTGATTAATCTTGGAGAAAAAGTATTGAAGAAACTAGACTTTAAATAAAAATTCTTCGCAAATGATGTACCCGTTTTATAATAATCTTTTCTATTTACAAAGCCTAGGTCTGAACGATAATCATTATCCACAAAGGTTAAATCGACCAAAAATTCTGTCTTTCTCGACTGATAATTTACCAATGCCTGAGATGCTAAATTTCCTTCCTGGTCTCCAGGTTGAAAAGATTTATGAAGATAAAATTTCCCATTCCATACATTATCGGAAGAAACTAAATTATAATCAAATCCTAAAACCCTACTATAACGATCTTCCGGATTTAAAAATTCATAATTTCCATAGGTTTGTCTATTAACCATGAATACCCCAAAATTTGAATTGGTAGCTACTTTTCTCTGCAATACATACATGGAATTATTATTGGAAGGAATTCCTCTTGATTCATCAGCTGCTGTTTGCATATTCAATACCCCTACCCTCCAATTTTCATCTAATTTACCACTTAAACGTACCCCTCCTAATATTTTATTTTGAACAGTTAAGCCCGATGAATCTTTTATTATCCCAATTCTTCTTGAAAAGAAAGGACTTGGTCCTCTTTGAAAATAGTCTCCAAAATTTCCAAACAAATCATTATTATCAATAAAAAATTGCCTTTTTTCTGGAAGAGAAACCTCAAAACGGGTTAAATTCGTAACGATATTGTCAACTTCGACATTAGAGAAATCAGGATTATAGGTAATATCCAAATTTAAACCATTGGTAACAGCTACCTTGGCATCAAAACCTGCTGAAAAGGATAGATCTTGTTCCCCAGATTCATAATTCTTACCAATTAATCCATTCACATAAGGAATTATATAGATTGGGGCTTTATTTCCTGTTAAAGGCTCCTCAAATTCCATTTCTCCAAAATATGCAAGAGTAGACATTTGTTGATTTTGAGGAACTCTAGACCATACAGATTGTTCTTGTGAACTATTATCCCAACGATGCGCTTGAAAATTCCAGATTTTTGAACCTTCCTTAAATTTAATTGAAGTAAAAGGTATGGCAATTTCTGTAATAAAATAATCCCCATGTATAGCTCCTTTATTTTGCCATTTCATATCCCAAGAAGAAATATATGATCCTCTTACTCTACCCCCATTTGTTACAAAAGATTCTCTTTGAACATTGAAGGCATTTACCCCAAACATAAAGGCATTATTTCCGTCTCTAAAGGTGTCAAATATTACAGAAACATTATCATTTTGCCTTGCGGAGAAATCACGTCTTAAGGAACTTACAATAAATTCAGACTTCCTACCCTGTGCCTTTATACCAAAATATAGATGAGTATCATCATATAAGACTTTTAAATAAGTAGGAGATTTTGCATAAACTGAATCTGATGGAAAAAATTGCCAAAACTGACCAGCTGAATCAGCCTGACTCCAAATTTTTTCGTCTAATATTCCATCTATTTTTATAGGTTCCTGAATTTTCTTCACGAAAATTCTAGGTTTTTCAAAATCTTGAGAAAAAAGAGTAAAATTTAATATTAAAAAAAAGAGGCTGTAAAATAATTTCATTAATAATAGTTGAGGATTTAACTGTTAAAATTAGGAATTTTATTAAATTTAAAGTGAAAAATGAGATAAATGGTAAGATTCTTTCTACTAGGACTAGTATTACTTCTACTTATAAATTGTCAACAAAATAAAATAAATGAAGGAGAAAAATTAGCACAAAGCTATTGTTCTTCCTGCCATTTATATCCTGAACCATCTCTTTTACCAGAAAATGTTTGGAAATATTCAACTCTACCCTATATGGGAATTATGATGGGTTTAGAAGAGGAGGAAAAAAATCTACCTACCATTTTAAAACCGTACACTATTCTAGGTCCTGAATCTCCTATGATTAGTCAGGAAGATTTCAATAAAATAAAATCCTTTTATCTTGAAAATTCTCCCAAAAATTGGGCTCCTGAAATTGGAGAAAAACTAGAAGAAAATACGACTCTTTTTACTGCCAAAGAAATTATTTTACCTGAAAAAAACGAAACATTCCCAAATTATACCGCTATTAAAATAGATGAAGAAAATAAACAAATTATAGCAGGAGATCAATCAAACCATATAATTTGGGTCCTTGATAATCAAGGTAAGGTAGTTAGGAAAATGGAAAGGCAAGATGCCCTTACAGGTATTTCAAAAAATAAGAAAGATTTTTTATTTACCTATATTGGTAGTACAACTCAAGCAAATCCTGAAACGGGTGGACATGTGGATTTATTTAATAATTGGGAATTAAAGGCCTCCATTGTAAAGGGTTTAAATAGACCATTGGAGGGTGAATTATTAAATTTAGATGAAGATTCAGAATTAGAATTAGTCACCTGTGAATTTGGGTTCAAGGAGGGTGGATTAAGTATATGGGATAAAAAAAATGGGGGATACCAACAAAAGATACTTAATTCACAGACTGGATCAACGGATATAGTAAAAAAAGATTTCAATGGAGATGGAAAGATTGATATTCTAGCATTATTCGCTCAAGGAGACGAAAGAATCATATTATATTTAAATAAGGGAAATCTGAATTTTGAAGAAAAAGTACTTTTACGTTTTCTTCCAATTTATGGAACAAGTTCTTTTGAATTAGTTGATTTAAATCAGGATGGCTTGGAGGATATTATTACGACAACAGGTGATAATGCAGATTTTTCCACGATATTAAAGCCTTATCATGGTATATATATTTATTTTAACAAAGGGGATTTTCAATTTGAGGAACCTTTGTTTTTTAAACAAAATGGTGCTACAAAAATCCTATCTGGAGATTTTGACCAAGATGGGGACTTTGATTTAATCTCTACGGCTTTATTTCCAAATGTACAAAATAGGCCCTTAGAACAAACTATTTATTTAGAGAATTTAGGGCAAAAAAAGTTCAAAGAATATGGACTACCTTATGGAGATTTTGGAAGGTGGGCAGTTATGGATGCAGGGGATTTAGATGGAGATGGGGATTTAGATTTAGTTTTAGGTAGTCATGCCGTTGCAAAATTCCCAGTAGGAGAGTTTAACCCAAAATGGAAAAAGGCAAAAGGAATTATGATTTTAGAAAATAATACTTTCTAAAAAGAAATAGAAAATAGAAGGACATAATAAACATCCTAATCCGGTATAAAATGTGGAAGTAAATGCCCCATAAGGAACAAGTTTAGGATCAGTAGCCGCTAATCCTGCAGTTACACCAGAAGTGGTACCAAGTAAACCTCCAAATACCATGGCAGATTTTGGATTATCTAAACCTATTCTTTTTGCAAGAATTGGGGTAAAAATCGTAGTAAGAATCACCTTTACTAAGCCAATAGCTATACTTAAAGCAATAATATCTGAACTAACGCCTAAGGCAGTTCCTGTAACTGGTCCTACTATATAAGTACATGCGCCTCCTCCTAAAGTTGCAATAATTTTTGGATCTTCATATCCTAAAAATAAAGCAATAATAGCTCCGACAAAAAAAGAAAATATTACGCCTAATACCAAAGAAATCAAACCTGCCAGACCAGCTTGTTTAATTTTATCAATTTCAGCACCCATGGCTGTAGCTACAATTGAAAAATCTCTTAACATGGAGCCTCCCAATAAGGCCATTCCTGAAAAAAATTGAATATCTGAAATCCCTTTTTTATCACCGAATAAGGCAATTATCAACCCCAAAAATACCGCCAAGGCAACAGCGGGAATTTTATTTCCGATTTTTTTGGAAATCCAAAAGCTAAAAGCCATGATTATGCCCACCAATAGAAAGCCAAAAATCAAGCCATTTTTATCTAATATTTCTTCAAAAATTTCCATTATTTATTTCCAATTTTAGAAATGAGTGGGACTAAACCAAATGCTCCTATGGTTACGATTATCCCAATTAAAATTGCTCCCAAGCCTCCAGATAAAGCTCCTCTTACATTGGAAGTGGCTGCCATAGCCACCACAATTGGAATATAAATTGAGCTCCAAAAATTAATTCCCGAAATTGTTTCTTGGTTAAACCATTCCTTATTGTTCAAAAAGGATTGAGTCCACATTAACAATAACATAGCAAAGCCTACCCCACCAACATCACCATCAATTCCTATTGAATTTCCTAAAAGTGTACCTAAAATTTTACCAATTAGAAAACAAAATGCCAATAATGCAACTCCGTAAATTTTCATAATTCATCAAATAGTTTTTGAAGGTCTTTTTTGGTTACCTTCCCCAATACATTACGAGGAAGTTCATTCAAAAATAAGTATTTTCTTGGCATTTTATAATTTGGCAATAATTCTTTTAACCAAGAATTCAATTCTTTTTCAGCAATATCCTTATTTGCTACAATTCCCGCTCCAATTATTTCTCCCCATTCATCATCAGGAATTCCAACCACTCCACAATCATTAATATCCTCTCGCTTTCGAATTACTTCTTCAATTTCTAGAGCCGATACCTTATAACCTCCCGTTTTGATAATATCTACCGAATTCCGTCCTAATATTCTATAATATCCATTTTCAAATACTGCTACATCACCCGATTTAAACCATCCCTCAAAAAAAGTTTCTTCCGTTGCCTCTGGTTTATTCCAATATTCTAAAAATACATTTTCACCCTTGATTTGAATTTCCCCTGGTCCAAATTCCAAGGTTTTTTCATCATCATCTGCCAATCGAATACTCACTCCTGGCAAGGCTTGTCCAATATATCCAGGTCTTCTTTCGCCATTTAAAGGATTTGATATTGCCATTCCCATTTCTGTCATTCCATACCTTTCTAATAGCGTATGTCCTGAAATTTCTTTCCAAGAATCCAAAGTTGAAATTGGCAAGGCTGCAGATCCCGAAACCATTAATCTAAAATTATTAAAAGAATTAGAAATTCTTAATTTAATTACCTGATCAGATTCATTATAATAGGAAATTA
>CAZVFE010000042.1:0-14763 GCA_964626405.1 uncultured Cytophagales bacterium
GTCCGAAGGAATATGCGGAATTTGCAACGCCTTATTTGGGTAGGATTGCTTCCGCTATTGAAGGAACTCCGGTAACCTTATTTTCAAAAGGAGCCTATTTTGCACGAAAAGAATTGGCTGCTCTGGATTGCCAAACAATTGGTTTGGATTGGAATATGGACATCCAAGAAAGTAGGGATTTAGTAGGAGGGAAGACTTTACAAGGTAATCTTGATCCTTGTGTATTGTATGCAGATTTTGCTACCATCAAAAAAGAGACCAAATCCATGTTGGATCAATTTGGTCGTCGATCTACCATTGCCAATCTAGGTCATGGCGTTTATCCTGATATTGCCTTCGAAAAGGTACAATGTTTTATTGAAACGGTTCAAGAGTATTAGAATTTTAGAATATAAGAATTGTAGAATATAAGAATTGTAGTGAATAGTGAATAGGGAAGAGAAGCGAATAATAAAATGCCGCTGCCACGGTTAAAAATTAAACATTCTATTTGCCTTATCAATAGAGGTGGCCTTTAGGCTACCTTATAAAAATAAATAACCCCATTTAGCCCATGAATTTATTCGTGGGCGTTCTAAAAAAAATATATAAGAGCCGTCCAGATAAGTTGACGGCTCTATTTTTTTAGAATCCCTTAATTGGAAGAATAATTAGGAGCTTCCTTGGTGATATTGATATCATGCGGATGAGATTCTTTTACACCTGCAGCTGTAATTTTTACAAATTTTGCCTGCTGCATAGTTTCAATATCCTTCGATCCACAATATCCCATTCCTGCTTTTAATCCTCCTACCATTTGATAAAGGATTTCGACAACCGAACCCTTAAATGGCACTCTTCCTACAATTCCTTCTGGAACTAATTTCTTGATATCATCTTCAGCATCTTGGAAATAACGATCCTTTGATCCATCTTCCATTGCCTCCAATGATCCCATTCCTCTATAAGATTTATATTTTCTTCCCTCTGCAATAATGATTTCTCCTGGAGCCTCATCCGTTCCTGCTAACATAGAGCCAATCATAACAGAATTTGCTCCTCCTGCAATGGCCTTAGCAATATCTCCCGAGAATCTTATTCCTCCATCTGCAATTACGGGTACTCCTGTTCCTTTAATTGCCTTGGCAACCTCGTATACTGCAGTTAATTGTGGCATTCCTACACCTGCAATGATTCTGGTAGTACAGATTGAACCCGGACCAACCCCAACCTTCACGGCATCTGCCCCCGCTTCAGCTAAAGCAATTCCTGCTTCCGCCGTAGCAATATTTCCTACAATAACCTGTAAATCTGGATATTCCTTTTTAACACGCTTTAAGGCATCAATTACCCCTTTGGAATGCCCATGGGCAGTGTCAATACTCACAACATCCACTCCCACTTTAACCAAAGCCGCAACACGCTCTAAAATATCTGCAGTAACCCCTAAAGCAGCACCTACTCTCAATCTTCCAAATTCATCCTTACATGCTAATGGATGAGAAGTTCTTTTTAAAATATCTTTATAGGTTACTAAACCAACTAATTTTCCATTCTTATCAATAATCGGTAATTTTTCGATTTTATTTTCCTGTAAAATTTCTTCAGCCTTCTTTAAATCTATCCCCTCCACTGCTGTAATTAAATTTTGGGATGTCATCACCTCCGTCACCGGCTTTTTCTTATCCTTCTGAAAACGTAAATCACGGTTGGTAAGAATACCAATTAAAAGATTCGATTTATTTACTACCGGAATTCCCCCAATTCTATTTTCTTTCATTAAGGCCAAGGCATCACCGATTGTTTTATCGTCTGTCAAGGTAATTGGATCTATAATCATTCCTGATTCATATCTCTTTACCTTACGAACCTGTTCGGCCTGCTTGGCAATCGGCATATTTTTATGAATAATTCCAATTCCCCCTTCTCTTGCAACGGCAATTGCTAAATCCGCTTCGGTAACCGTATCCATCGCTGCAGATACAATTGGAATATTTAAACTGATTTTTTTTGTAAGTTTAGTTTGTGTAGAAACCTCACGTGGTAAAACTTCTGAATAAGACGGTAGAAGTAGTACGTCGTCGTACGTTAAAGCTTCAAAGATGAATTTTTCTGAATTTTTCATGGCAAATAATTGATGAATCCTTATTTGCGGGACAAAATTACGAAAAAAAATCAGTTTATTCGTATTCTTCTAAAATTATTTATTTAATCAGTCCGTAAAATGCATCCACTAAACTTTGCACTTGTAATCCTTGAAAAGAAATCTAATTAAAATGATTTTCTAGGATAATAAATGGTTTACCGAAATTTTAAAAAATTTTGAAATTTTGATAAATTATTTTAAATTCCTTATTAAACTTTTAAATCAATTGAAATTTATGAAATCCTATCAAAATAGGTTTTATATTGCCGTTTTTGTAGTTCTTACCTTTAATTTATTCTCCCAAGATTCTTATATTGAAAAAATTAACGGAACGGATCGTGGTATTGCTATGGTAAGAATTCCATCTGGAAAATTCATTGCCGAAGACGGTCGCCAATTCTCAATGCCTGCATTTTGGATGTCGAAAACCGAAATCACCTATGAACAAGTTCAATATTATTTAAATAAGCGACAAGAAACGGGAGATGTTGTGGATGGAGTATCAAGACCTAGTCCACCCTATATTGATTTTTCCCTTGGAATGGGTAAATTGGGGGGCTTCCCTGCCAATTCCATGAAGCAATATTCTGCCATAAATTATTGTAAATGGCTTTATGAAAAAACGGGAATATTTTACAGATTGCCTACGGAGGCGGAATGGGAATATGCTTGTTTGGGGGGTGGAAAAAATCCGAAAGTTTTAAAGGATTTTGCTTGGTATGATGAAAATTCGAATAATAAATATCATCCAACGGGAGGAAAGCAAGCAAATGGATATGGTTTATTGGATATGTTAGGAAATGTATCAGAATGGGTATTGGACCAATATCAATCCAAGCCTTTTTTGGATGGATTACCAAACAAGCCAGTTTATGTGGATGAATATGGTTATTCTTTGGTAAAGGGAGGGAATTATCGTACCTCTTCCAAGGATTTAAATTGTCGGTTTAGAATGGAAGATGATCCAATTTGGAATGAGCGTGATCCGCAGATTCCCAAATCTAAATGGTGGAATGCTGATGCACCCTTTGTTGGGTTTCGTTTAGTTAAGCCGATAAACCAGCCGAGTGCTGAGGAAATTGAAACTTTTTTTAAAACATATTTAACTGAATAAATTTATTTTACTATGAAAAATTCAAGAAGAGAATTTATCTTAAATTCAGGGATGGTTGCTGGGGGAATGGTCTTGGCGCCATTGACCTCTAAAGCTTCTTTTTTTAATTCAAATGTAGATGATACCTTGAAGGTTGCTTTGATTGGTTGTGGAGGAAGAGGGACAGGAGCAATTTCTCAGGCATTAAGTACGAAAGAAAATATTGAATTAGTTGCGATGGCAGATGCTTTTCAAGACCGATTAGACGATTGTTATGCTAATTTGATGCGCTCTCGCTCTGTTGATAAATCCGATAAGAAGCGTCCGATCAAAGAAAAGGTTAATGTTAAGCCAGAGCATAAATTTGTAGGTTTTGATGCTTATAAAAAAGCCATGGAATTGGCTGATGTAGTAATCCTGACGACTCCTCCGGGTTTTAGGCCAATGCATTTTGAAGCTGCAGTGGAGGCAGGAAAGCAAATTTTCATGGAAAAGCCCCTGGCTACAGATCCGGTAGGGATTCAGAGGGTTCTTACCGCTGCTAAAAAAGCTAAAGAAAAGAAATTGAATGTGGTAGTAGGTTTGCAACGTCATTATCAAAACTCCTATCGTGAATTAATGAAACGATTGGATGATGGAATGATTGGCGAAATTACTTCCGCTTCTTGTTGGTGGAATAACGATGGGGTTTGGGTAAAAGAAAGAAAGCCTGGCATGACAGAAATGGAATACCAAATGAGAAATTGGTATTATTTCAACTGGTTATGCGGAGATCATATTACCGAACAACATATTCATAATATCGATGTAATCAATTGGGCAAAGAAAGGACATCCAATTAAGGCTAGGGGAACAGGGGGAAGAGAGGTTCGAAAAGGAAAAGATTTTGGTGAAATTTTTGATCATCATATTGTGGAATTTGAATATGCGGATGGTACGATATTGAATTCTCAATGTAGACATATTGAAGGTACTTGGGCAAAAGTGGACGAGATGGTCATTGGCACGAAGGGAAAAATTCATTTTGACGAAGCTAAAATATTGGATTATAAAGGGAATTTATTGTATGGATTTGATAAGAAAAACAACGAGAATAATCCATATCAAACTGAACATGATGAATTATGGGATACTGTAGCACGTGGAGAGTATAAATTTGCGGATGCAGAGAATGGAGCATATTCTACCATGACATCCATTTTAGGAAGAATGGCGACCTATTCTGGACAGATAATAACCTGGGATCAGGCAATAAATTCGGATTTAAATTTAGCCCCAAATGACTTCACTTGGGATGCTAAAATGCCTTTAAATCCAGATGAAAATGGCCTATATCCAGTAGCTGTTCCGGGGGTGACAAAGTATTTTTAAGAATCTTACGATTTTTGGATTTTTTTAAGTAACTTGCGGCTCAAAATAAATTGACTTTCAAATGAATTATTTGCCGTCAGATTTTTTGCCGATTTTTGTCCAATTAGCAGCAGCTCTAGGTTTTATTGTATTAGTGATGGTTGTGACCCATATATTAGGTCCACGCAGAAACACCACTAAAAAAGGAGAAGCCTTTGAATGTGGGATTGAATCTCAAGGAGATGCTCGTACCCCCATTTCGATTAAATATTTTTTAGTTGCGATTTTATTCGTGCTATTTGATGTTGAAATCGTTTTCATGTATCCATGGGCTGTGAATTTCAGAGAACTTTCATGGTTTGGATTCTGGGAAATGCTGGTATTTGTTGGATTATTATTGGTAGGATTTTTATATGTATTGAAGAAAGGAATTTTAAAATGGGAAAAATAACAATTTTCCCATTTTTTTGTTTTCCAACTAAGTAGAAAAAATAAAATGACTGATTCAAAAGTTAACATCGTTGAGGCGCCACCAGGCATTGAAGGACAAGGATTCTTTGCTACTTCTTTGGATAATTTGGTGGGTTTAGCGCGTTCAAATTCCTTGTGGCCTTTACCATTTGCAACTTCATGTTGTGGTATAGAATTCATGTCTACCATGGCTGCCCATTATGATATTGCTCGTTTTGGTTCTGAAAGATTGAGTTTTTCAGCCAGACAAGCCGATGTGTTAATGGTAATGGGAACGATTGCGAAGAAAATGGCGCCAGTAGTGAAGCAGGTTTATTTACAGATGGCCGAGCCTCGTTGGGTACTTTCTGTTGGAGCTTGTGCTTGTTCTGGGGGTATTTTTGATACCTATTCTGTTTTACAGGGTATTGATAGAATTATTCCTGTAGACGTCTATGTACCGGGTTGTCCGCCAAGACCGGAGCAAATTTTGGATGGCTTCATGCAAATTCAAGAAATCGCTAAAAATGAATCAACGCGTAGAAGAAATTCGCCTGAGTATAAGGCTTTATTGGCTTCTTACGGTATAGAATAATATTTCATGGGAAAAATTAGTAACGAAACCATTTCAGAGATCATAATAAATCAATTTGGGGAAGAAAAAATCTTCGGCTTGAATGAGCAGTATGGATTATTGCAATTTACCACTCAAGTAGAGAATATTGTTCCCATTTTGCATTTTTTATATCAAGATGAAACTTTGAAATTTCAATTCCTAACAGATTTAGCAGGAATTCATTTTCCAGATGCTAAAGGTGCTGAACTAGGAGTTATTTATCATCTTCATAGCCTTGAGAATAATATTCGTTTGATTATCAAAACCTATGTACCAATTGAATCTCCTCATGTTCCTACCATCACTGGCCTATATGCATCAGCCAATTGGATGGAAAGAGAAGCATTTGATTTTTATGGTATTCTTTTTGATGGTCATCCCAATCTTACTAGAATTTTGAACGTTGATGATATGGATTATCATCCACTACGTAAGGAGTATCCTTTAGAGGATGCAACCAGACAAGATAAAATTGATGAATTATTTGGTAGATAAAACCAATTATTATGTCGGAAATAGCATTAGTAAATAATCCCAATGTAGGTTTAGATAAGTCTAAATTAGAAGGTCCTTATGTAAATGACCTAACAACCCTAAATTTAGGTCCTACTCACCCTGCAACACACGGAATTTTCCAAAATATTCTTACCATGGATGGGGAGACCATCGTGGATGCAGAACAAACTGTTGGTTATATTCATCGCGCTTTTGAAAAAATAGCAGAAAGAAGACCTTTCTATCAAATAACTACGCTTACAGACAGAATGAACTATTGTTCTGCCCCTATCAATAATATGGGTTGGCATATGACTGTAGAGAAATTACTGGGTATTACTGTTCCAAAAAGAGCAGAATATATTCGTGTGATTATGATGGAATTGGCTCGTTTGGCTGATCATATAATTTGTAATTCCATTTTAGCGGTAGATACAGGTGCATTAACTGGTTTCTTGTACATTTACCAATGGAGAGAACATATTTATGAAATCTATGAGGAAATGTCTGGCGCAAGATTAACGACCAATATGGGACGTTTCGGAGGGATGGAAAGAGATCTTTCAAAAGTAGCAATTGAAAAAATTAATACCTTATTAGAAGGTTTACCGAAGGCCATCAAAGAATTTGAAGGTTTGGTAAAAAGAAATAGAATTTTTATGGATCGTACCCAAAATGTAGGGGGAATTTCTGCGGAAAGAGCCTTAAATTATGGGTTTACTGGTCCAAACCTACGTGCCGCAGGGGTTGATTATGATGTGAGGGACTTAAATCCTTATTCATCCTATGAAGATTTCGAATTTGAAGTTCCTGTAGGAACCAAAGGAGATACTTATGATCGATTCTTGGTTCGTCAGGAAGAAATGTGGCAATCTTTAAGAATCATTGAACAAGCAATGAAAAACCTTCCTGAAGGCCCTTATCATGCTGATGCCCCACATTATTATTTGCCACCAAAGCAAGCAGTTTATTCCAATATGGAAGCTTTGATTTACCATTTCAAAATTGTTATGGGAGAGATTGATGCTCCCGTAGGAGAGGTTTATCATTCCGTAGAAGGTGGAAATGGGGAATTAGGATTTTATTTGGTTTCAGATGGTGGAAGAGCCCCATATCGATTGAAATTTAGAAGACCTGGCTATATTTATTATCAAGCGTTCCCAGAAATGGTTAAGGGTGCAACCTTATCAGATGCGATTGTTACCATGTCTTCAATGAATGTGATTGCCGGAGAATTAGACACTTAATATTCAATTTAAATGAGTGATATAAAAACGATAGAATTTCCAAAGGAAACCTTAGAATTGGTTGAAAAAATCAAGAGAAGATACCCAGAAGGGAAACAAAAGTCGGCTCTTTTACCCGTATTACACTTAGCACAAGCTCAGTGGGGTTGGATTAGCGAGGAGGTAATGAATTATGTTGCTGAATTATTGGGTATTTTACCTGTAGAAGTATATGAAGTAGCTACCTTTTATACGATGTTCCACCTTGAGCCTGTTGGCGAACATGTAATTGAATATTGCAGAACTGGTCCTTGTTGCCTAATGGGAGGAGTGGAAGTCTACGATCACCTAAAAAAGAAATTGGGAATTGAAACTGGTCAGACCACTTCCGATGGTAAATTTACTATCAAAGAGGTAGAATGTTTAGCTGCCTGCGGTTGGGGTCCAGTATTTCAAATTAGAGAAAAATATTATATGAATTTAACTACTGAAAAAGTAGATGAAATCATTGATGAACTAAGAAAATAAATATTGATGAAAATATTAACCGAACATATTGACGTTCCAAATATCGATCAAATAGATGTTTTCATGAAACATGGGGGCTATTCCGCCGTTACTAAAGCCCTAAAATCCATGAGCCCGGAGGAAGTGGTTGAAGAAGTAAAAAAGTCCGGTTTAAGGGGTAGAGGTGGCGCAGGTTTCCCAGTTGGAATGAAATGGTCTTTCTTGGCAAAGCCAGATGGCGTTCCAAGATATCTTGTTTGTAATGCAGATGAATCTGAACCAGGCACGTTTAAAGATCATTATTTGATGTGGAAAACTCCACATACCCTAATCGAAGGAATGATCGTTTCCTCTTTCGCTCTAGGTGCCAATACTTCCTATATTTATGTAAGGGGAGAATTGATGTATGTGGTCAATATTTTAGAAAAAGCAATTCAAGAAGCCTATGATAAAGGCCTATTAGGTAAAAATATCCTTGGCTCTGGCTATGATTTAGATATTTTTGTTCAACCTGGTGGGGGTGCTTATATCTGTGGTGAAGAAACTGCTTTATTAGAATCCCTTGAAGGTAAAAGAGGAAATCCTCGAAATAAACCTCCATTCCCAGCTGTTAAAGGTCTTTGGCAATGTCCTACTGTGGTAAATAACGTAGAATCTATTGCTTCTACCTCCTGGATTATCAATAATGGAGGAGATGAATATGCTAAAATTGGAATCGGTCGTTCAACGGGTACAAAATTAATATCAGCCTCTGGCCATATCAAAAAACCAGGTGTATATGAAATTCCATTGGGAATTACGGTAGAAGATTTTATCTATTCAGATGAATATTGTGGTGGAATTAGAGATGGACATAAATTAAAGGCTGTTGTTGCTGGTGGTTCTTCCGTGCCAATTTTACCGGCTGAATTAATTCTTACAACTCCTTCAGGAGAGAAAAGATTAATGACCTACGAATCCCTTTCAGAAGGTGGTTTTGCTCAAGGTACCATGTTAGGTTCTGGCGGTTTTATCGTGATGGATGAAACAACCTGTATCGTTCAAAATACCCTTACTTTCGGAAAATTTTATCACCATGAATCTTGTGGACAATGTTCTCCTTGTAGAGAAGGGACAGGATGGATGGATAAAATCCTAAGCCGCATTGAAAATGGGAAAGGAAGAATGGAAGATATCGATTTATTAGTCGATGTTTCAAAGAAAATCGAAGGTAATACGATTTGTCCACTTGGAGATGCAGCAGCATGGCCTGTAGCAGCTGCTATTCGTCATTTTAGAGATGAATTCGAATGGCATGTAAATAATCCTGATCTAGCAACCCAACCTGGTGCGGTATATGTTCGTCCCGGTGCTAGTTGGGCTAATTAATTAAAGAGAAACAATTAAAAGAAATGGAAAAATTAAAAGTTACCATTGACAATATTACGATAGAAGTAGACCCAGGTACAAGTATTCTTGAAGCTGCAAGAAAAATTGGTCCGGAAGTTGCTCCTCCTGCAATGTGTTATTATAAGCCATTAAAACAATCCGGTGGAAAATGCCGTGCTTGTTTGGTGAAAGTAACCCAAGGTTCAGAGAGGGATCCTCGTCCGATGCCAAAATTAGTTCCTTCTTGTATTACCCAAGTGCAAGATGGAATGGTTGTAGAAAATACCATTAACGAGGATGTTCTAGAAACACGTAAAGGAATTGTTGAATTCTTACTTTTAAATCATCCATTGGATTGCCCAGTTTGTGATCAGGCTGGAGAATGCCATTTACAAGATTTTTCATTTGAACACGGTGTTTCATCTACCAGAACAGTAGAAGAAAGAAATACTTTCGAGCCCGTAGATCTTGGTCCATATATTAAATTGAATATGAACCGTTGTATCTTATGTTATCGTTGTGTTTTTGCCGCAGACCAAATAACAGAAAAACGTTGTCATGGAGTCATGTATCGTGGAGATCATGCTGAAATTTCAACTTATATCGAAAAGGCAATCGATAATGATTTCTCTGGAAATGTAATCGATGTTTGTCCGGTTGGAGCTTTAACAGATAAAACCTATCGCTTTAAATCGAGAGTTTGGTTCTCCAAGCCAGTAGATGCTCATTGTGATTGTGATAAATGTTCAGGAAAAGTTACCCTTTGGTATAGGGGAGAAGAAGTAATTCGTGTAACTGCCAGAAAAAACCAATGGGGAGAGGTGGAAGATTTCATCTGTAACACCTGTAGATTTGAGAAAAAGAAAACATCCGATTGGACGATTGATGGTCCAATGGCTGTACCGCGTCATTCTGTAATTTCAGCGAATAAATATTCAGCAAATAAAATTACTCCTGCTTTCCCTGTAGCACAGGCAGCAAGAGATTATAAGAAAATTGATGATCAGCGTGATACAAGTTTTATTCACCAGAAAAATTTACCAGCTTAAGATATGCAAGAGAATTTATTTTTAGCTAAATCAATATTTATCGGAGTGGTTTTTTTAATCACTTTGGGAATTGCAGCTTATTCAACCTATTTTGAAAGAAAGGTTGCTGCCTTTTTTCAAGATAGAGTAGGTCCAGATAGAGCTGGTCCTTTCGGTATTTTACAACCTTTAGCAGATGCAGTAAAAATGTTTATGAAGGAAGATTTTATTCCTACTTATGCAAATAAATGGTTGTTTATTGCAGGGCCATCTTTGGCTATGCTTACCGCTTTAATGACTTCTGCCGTTATTCCTTTTGGAGATGAAGTTACACTTTTTGGAACTACCTTTACCCTTCAAGGAATAGATGTTAATATCGGAATTCTTTGGGTTTTCGGTGTCGTTTCTTTGGGTGTTTATGGCATTCTGATCGGTGGTTGGGCTTCCAATAATAAATATGCTCTTTTAGGGGGTATTCGCGCAGCTTCTCAAAATATTTCCTATGAATTAGCCATGGGATTGTCCATCATTACTATCCTGATGCTTACAGGTTCCCTTTCTACGCGTACAATCGTAGAAACCCAGCAAGCAGGACATTGGAATATCCTTTATCAGCCCCTAGGTTTTGTAATTTTCTTGATTTGTGCTTTCGCAGAATGTAATCGTACTCCGTTCGACTTACCAGAATGTGAAACAGAATTAATCGGGGGGTATCATACAGAATATTCTTCCATGAAATTAGGATTCTTCCTTTTTGCTGAATATATCAATATGTTTATTTCTGGTGCAGTAATGGCAACCCTTTATTTTGGAGGATATGATTATCCAGGACATGATTTCGTGGCAGCACAACTGGGTTCAACACCAGCAGCCTTAATCGGAAGCGGATTATTCATCGGAAAAGCCCTAGCTTTCGTATTCTTATTCATGTGGGTTCGTTGGACTTTACCGCGTTTCCGTTATGATCAATTAATGGGACTTGGCTGGCAAGGATTGATTCCCCTAGCAATCTATAACCTGATCGTTACCGCCCTAGGAATTTTACTAGAAGCGCCTATCCTTACAGGTGTAATCGGTTTGTTTGGATTGATTTTAGGATTATTAATTTGGGATAGATTGACATTTAAGAAAAAAATCGCATAATTTTAAGATAAATTTAAAAGATGAAATTAAGTGAAAAAACAAAAGTATTAGAACAAGGCGAAATGACATTTGCTGAAAGAATGTATCTTCCTGCTATTGCTGGTGGTATGGCTACTACTTTAAAACACTTTTTTAAAAAGCCTGTAACCATTAAATATCCTGAACAAAAAAGATATTTAGGGCCGGTATATCGTGGACATCATATCTTGAAAAAGGATGAACAAGGTGCAGAACGTTGTACAGCTTGTGGACTTTGTGCTGTGGCTTGTCCGGCTGAAGCAATCTCAATGGTGGCTGATGAAAGACAAAAAGGAGAGGAGCATTTATATAGAGAAGAAAAATATGCCCGTGTATATGAAATCAATATGCTGAGATGTATTTTCTGTGGATTATGTGAGGAGGCTTGTCCAAAAGAAGCAATCTTCCTTCGTCATGATAAAATGGTTCCTGTATTCAATGGAAGAGATGAAGTTGTTTATGGAAAAGATAAATTAGTTGAAGATATGAATAACCGTTATTTAAGAGACGGTTGGAAATAAAATAAATCAAATGGAATTAACGAATATTTGGTATTTCTTGGCTGCATTGACTGTCCTAAGCGCATTAATGGTAGTGGTTTCTAAAAACCCTATTCATAGTGTTTTATATTTAGTATTTACTTTTTTCTGCATTAGCGGACATTATGTATTATTGAATGCGCAATTTTTAATGGCAGTAAATATTATTGTTTATGCCGGGGCTATCATGGTTTTATTTCTTTTCGTTATTATGATGTTTGATTTACGGAAAAATAAACCTGATTCCAAATCAAATCTAACCAAGATTGCAGGTGCTGTGGTTGCTGGAACCTTATTAGTGATTTTTATAGCATCTATCAAACAGTCGAATTTTAATATTCAGATTTCTGAAAAAGCGGCAAATTCCCAAATTGGTATGGTGGAAAATTTAGGATCTTTACTTTATAGTAAATATCTATTACCATTCGAATTAGTGACTGTCCTTTTCTTTGTTGCCATGGTAGGAGCAGTAATGCTAGGTAAAAGAGAACAAGGAGACAGGAATTTCTAAATCAAAGCCCAAATTCCGATTCCCAATATCAATATGCCAAAGAAAATCATCCATTGGGTTAGGAGGAAATAACGAATATTAAAAGCTGAGATTAAAAGAATTTCATAATAGAAATTTTTGGGTAATAAACATTCCTCGTCTAGAATTGTATATTTTGGGAAAAATAAATTATACCCTTTATTTTTTTTGAATTGAAATATCAGTCTTTTTTCTTGATTATACAGGATGAATTTATCGCAAAATATTCCTTTGATTTTTAATTCAAAATAATTTTTTTCATGTTTGGCATCTAAAATATGTATATAAGCACTCCTTTTAAGAGAACGCCAAAACACAATATTCCCAAAAATTAAAAAATCTTTTTCTACTTTCCAGCGAAAAATATCCTTCAGAATATCCTTGTCAGTTTTATAAACATGAACAATTTCCTCTAAATATTCTAATTGATAATACCGATAGGGAAATATTTGAATTAAACCCTTTCCTACTAATTCATTTTCATTGAATAAATAAAAATCTCCATTCAACTTAAATTGAATTTGATACATTAGCTTTGAGGTTTAGGTATTCCCCAAATCTAATTTATTTTCAATGATTATTTTTTTCTGAAATAAAAATCTTTGCTACCTTTTCTACGAAATGTTTACATTAAGGCTTTGTGCCATGTAAAATATCCATTAATTCTTGATTATGCGTATCCGATACAGGGATTTCAATCTCCCCAATTTTTATTCGCTGATTCTTAACTGAATCTATTTTCCTTAAATTAACAATATAAGATTTATGTACTCGTAAAAATTTATGAGGTGCTACTTTTACCTCCAAGGCTTTCATCGTAATCTTTGTTAAAATAGGATATTTTTCTCCGTCAATATAAATCTTTACATAATCCTTTAGGCCTTCAATATAACGAATATTGGGAATCGAAATCTTCACCATGGCATATTCCACATTCACAAAAAAGAAATCTTCCGTACTCATTTGTTCGTTTATCGTACCAATCTTTTCCTCCTTTAAATTCTTAATTAATAAGAATTGATTATGAGCCTTGTTACAAGCTGTCATAAATCGCTCCATTCCCACAGGCTTTACTAAATAATCTACTACATCCAATTCATATCCCTTCAAAGCATATTCCTCATAGGCCGTAATGAAAATTACTAAAGGACGATTTTGTAAACCAGCTATCATTTCTGTTCCCATCAAACCTGGCATTTGTATATCAGAAAACATTAAATCAATTTTTTCATTCTGTAATAATTCAATTGCCTCAAATGCATTCTTACAAGAACCCACTAATTCTAAATAGGGTATCTGCTTTACATTTTCCTCTATCAGCTTCCTTCCCATACTTTCATCATCTACAATGATACAGCGCATTTTTTCCATGGTTATTTTTTATCTAGTTTAATACTTAATACTACCCTATACCAATTCTCCTCCTCCTTAATTTCAATTTTATGGTTTTTAAAATACAATAATTCCAGCCTCCTCAAAACATTTTTCAACCCGATTCCAGAGGCATTTCCTTTTGACTCTATTTGTTTTTTGTTAGATTTTGAATTTTCAACAGTGAATTTCAAATCCCCATTTTCAATTTCAAATTCTATTTTTACATAAGGGTCTAAAGATCCATTTATTCCATGCTTAAAGGCATTTTCAATAAAAGGGATCAACAACATTGGCTCAATTTTTTCGCCTCCATCTTTAAAATTTTCTCGATAATCAATTTTTGCGTCTTCCTCAAACCTGACCTTTTGTAAATCTATATAAGACTTAATATAGTTTCGTTCATTATTAATTGGAATCATCGTTTGATCAGATTCATATAACATATACCGCATCAAAGTAGATAATTTCAAGGTAACTTCCTCTGCCTCCTTGGTATTCTTTACCTTGATCAAATAGACAATACTATTTAATACATTGAAGATAAAATGAGGAGAAATTTGGGATCGTAAAAAATTTAATTCTGATTGTAAACGTTCCGAAGATTCTTGATTTTTTTGACGTTCTATTTCGAAATATTCAATGATTAAACTATACAAGGTAGCAATACTAGAAATTACAAATAAGGAATATAAATTCCCCGCATTAACGACGATGTTTTCTTCATCAAATATGAATAAAAAGCCTTCAATATAATTTTGAATCACCCAAAAAACAATTAAAGAAATGAATACCCCTATCAGATATTGACCTATTCCTTTTTTCTTTAAAATCTTTGGATATAAAACCAAGGTAATCAGGTAAAACAAAGGAACTACCATCCCTATCTCCACCATAAAATGCTC
>CAZVFE010000043.1:0-14557 GCA_964626405.1 uncultured Cytophagales bacterium
GGTGGACCAGCATGGGCTCGAACCATGGACCCCCTGATTATGAGTCAGGTGCTCTAACCAGCTGAGCTACAAGTCCTGAGAAAATTTTAAAAATTTTCGAATACAAAAGTAATTAAATTGTGTTAATAATGTCAAATTCTCTCATAATTTTTGTAATTTTAATTAATATTATTTTATGCGAACTAAAATTATAAATGACCCTGTCCACGGATTTATTAAGATCAATAATCCCTTGATCTTAGAAATAATTGACCACCCCTATTTTCAGAGGTTGAAGAGAATCAAACAATTAGGGCTTACAGAGTTTATTTATCCTGGTGCACATCATACTCGATTTCATCATGCTTTAGGGGCTTATCATTTAATGACACAAGCCTTGATGAATTTAAGAAATAAAGGACATGAAATAAGTGACCAAGAAGTTGAAGGAGCTCAAATTGCGATTTTATTACATGATATAGGACATGGGCCTTTTTCACATGTTTTGGAATTTACGCTATTACAAAATATTCATCATGAGGATATTTCCTTAATTTTAATGGAAAAACTCAACCTACATTTTTCTGGAAAGCTAAATTTAGCCATTAAAATGTTTAAAAATCTTTATGAAAGAAGGTTTTTCCACCAATTAATATCTTCTCAATTAGATGTAGACCGATTGGATTATTTAAGTCGAGATTCCTTTTATACCGGAGTGAGGGAAGGATTTATTGGGGCGGAAAGATTATTAGAAATGTTAGATTTAAAGGATGGAGAATTAGTATTAGAGATTAAAGGGATTTATTCAATTGAAAATTTTTTAATGGCAAGGAGGTTGATGTATTGGCAAGTGTACCTACATAAAACTGCTATTTCATCTGAAAGTAATTTAATTCAAATTATAAAAAGAGCCAAATTTCTAATCCAAAATGGAGAAAAAGTATCGTCCATAATTCCCTTTGAATCCTTTTTGAATTCACAATATGATTTAGAAAAGTTTTCAAAAAACGATGAATTAATTAACCATTTCACAGATTTGGATGATTATACACTATGGGGTTCAATAAAAAATTGGAAATATTCAGATGATCGAATCCTAAGAAATCTTTCCAATCAATTTTTAAACAGACAATTACCAAAATGTCATTTAGAAACTGAGCCATTGGATATGGATTTTATCCTTGAACAAAAAAATAAAGTAAAAAAATATTGGAAACTTAATGATGAAGAAGTGAATTATTTTGTCACAGAAGGGACTAATTCTAATTCAGCCTACGTTTCAAGTGAAGAAAGTATTAAAATCGTCAACAAAAAAGGTAAAGTCGTCGACTTAATAACTGCTTCCGACCTACCGACCATCCAAGCTTTAAGTCAAGTTGTAAAAAAATTCTTCTTTTGTCATCCAAAGGATGTATATTTGCAAATTGATTTGATATAATTAAAAATATATGAAATTCACAGTCGACCAAATAGCTCAATTAATTTCCGGAACAGTTGAAGGAAATGGTTCTGAGTTTATACACAAGTTTGACAAAATTGAAGAAGGGGAAAAAGGGAGTATTTCATTTTTAGCAAATCCTAAATATGAAAATTTCTTATATGATTCCAATGCCACTGCAGTAATTGTTTCAAACAAATTAAAATTAAAATCAACTCCTAAAACCACCTTAATTTTGGTGGATGACCCATATTTGGCATTCACATTGCTTCTTAAGCAATATGAGTCTATGTTAAAAACCTTAAAGAAAGGAATAGAATCACCTAGCTATCAAGAGCAAAATGTAGTAATAGGGGAAAATGTATATATTGGGGCATTTTCTAGTATAGGTGAAAATTCCGTTATCGGTAATAATACACAGATAAATCGCAATGTCAATATCGGAAAAAATGTAAAAATAGGATCCAATTGTATCATTCATTCTGGAGTTTCAATATATGAGGGAGTAGTGATAAAAAATAATTGCATAATTCATTCCAATGCAGTAATTGGATCAGATGGATTTGGTTTTGCTCCTAATCCAGACGGAACGTATACCGATATTCCACAATTAGGAAATGTAATTTTAGAAAACAATGTAAGTATTGGGGCAAATTCTACTGTAGATAGGGCAACAATGGGGTCTACAATTATTGGAGAAGGTTCCAAAATAGATAATTTAGTCCAAATAGGACACAATGTAATCATAGGATCCAATACAGTTATTGCAGCCCAAACAGGCATATCTGGTTCTACGAAAATTGGAAATAATTGTAGAATAGGTGGCCAAGTAGGAATTTCAGGGCATTTAACAGTTGCCAATAATACAATGATTGCGGGTAAATCAGGCCTTACAAAATCTGTTAAAAAAGAGAATCAAATTTTATCTGGTTTCCCTGCTAGACCAAATCAAGAATTTTTAAAACAACAAGCAATTTTAAGAAATTTGCCTGAACTAATAAAAAATACTAGTTCAAATAAGTAATTTTACAGAATGAATAATAAACAGCATACTATTGCCAAAGAAGTTTCGATTAGTGGTGTAGGTTTACACACAGGAGTAGAAGCAAATTTAACATTTGTTCCTGCCCCTTCCAACCATGGAATTAAATTTCAAAGAATTGATTTAGAAGGAGAGCCAATTGCAAATGCAGACGTTGACAACGTGGTAGATACTTCTAGAGGCACTACTATTGAAGAAAATGGTGCAAGAATCAATACGGTTGAACATGTAATGGCGGCTTTAGTTGGATTAGAAATAGATAATATTTTAATTAAAATTGATGGTCCAGAACCACCCATTATGGATGGATCATCCATTCAATTTATCAATATTTTAAAATCAGCTGGATTAGTTGAACAGGAAGCGCATCGGAAGTTTTTTGATATAATTGAAGAAGTTCGATATAAAGATATGGATTCTGGAGCTGAAATTGCTGCCCTCCCATTGAATGATTATAGAATTGCTGTAATGGTTGATTATAATTCTCCCTATTTATCAAGTCAACATGCTAATCTAACTTCTGTATCTCAGTTTGAAAAAGAATTTTCAATGTGTAGAACATTTTGTTTTGTTCATGAAATCGAAAATTTACACAAAGCGGGGTTAATTAAAGGGGGAGATTTAAATAATGCAATTGTAATCGCCAATAAGGAGTATTCAGAAGAAGAACTTCAGAATATTTCAAATTTAGTTGGGAAACCAAATGTAAAAATTACGAAGGATTCAGGTATTTTAAATAATACTGAACTTCATTTCAAAAATGAAATGGCTCGCCATAAATTATTAGATTTAATGGGAGATTTAGCCTTGGTTGGTAGACCAATTCGAGGACAAATTCTTGCATCAAGGCCAGGACATGCAGCTAATGTGGAATTAGCTAAAAAGATTAAAAAACAAATTCAGGAATCAGAAAAGAATAAGATTCCAGTATATGATCCGAATCAAGAACCTATCTGTACATTTGAAAGAATCTATGAATTATTACCACATAGATATCCCTTCCAAATGATAGATAAAATTATTTATTTGGATGATTCTGCAGTTGTTGGAATTAAGAATGTAACCATGAATGAAAATTATTTCACTGGTCACTTTCCAAACAATCCAGTGATGCCAGGAGTTATGCAAGTAGAGGCAATGGCTCAAACAGGAGGAATTTTAGTTTTATCTTCTGTGGATGATCCTGAAAATTATTGGCCATATCTTGTAGGAATCGAAAATTGTAGGTTTAGAAGATCCGTTCTTCCTGGTGATACCGTAATATTTAGATGTGAATTATTGGCACCAATTAGAAGAGGAATTGCTAAAATGTCTGGAAAAGCCTATGTAGGCGATAAAATAGTATGTGAGGCAGAAATGACTGCCAGCCTAGTAAGAAAATCATAACAAACTAAATGAATAATTTCATTCAAATTTCATCAAAAGCTAAAATACACCCAAGTGTAAAGATAGATCCATTCACCGTAATACATGATGATGTAATCATAGAGGAAAATACGTGGATTGGTTCAAATGTAACTATCTTTCCTGGTGCTAGAATAGGCAAAAATGTCAAAATATTTCCAGGTGCTGTAATTTCAGCAATTCCCCAAGATTTAAAATTTAATGGAGAAATCACAACACTAGAAATCGGAGATAATTCTGTTATAAGAGAATGTGCAACTTTAAATAGAGGAACAGAAGATAGAAAAACTACTAAAATTGGTAAAAACTGTTTGATTATGGCTTATGTTCATGTAGCTCATGATTGTATAATTGGTGACAATGTAATTGTTGCTAATGCGGTTCAAATGGCAGGACATGTGGTAGTTGGAGATAATTCAGTAATTGGTGGTACTACAGCAATTCATCAATTCGTTCATATCGGAAAAAATGTAATGATTTCAGGCGGTTCACTTGTAAGAAAGGATGTACCACATTTCGTGAAATGTGGAAGAGAACCTCTAACCTATGCAGGAATAAATTCTTTGGGCTTAAAGAGAAAAGGGTTTTCAGATGAAAAAATTGCTGAAATTCAAGAGATTTACCGATACATTTACTTAAAAGGTTTAAATACCCAGGCTGCCTTAACAGAAATAAAAAATAATATCCTTGATTCTGACGAAAAAAATGAAATTGTCCATTTCATAGAAAATTCAGAAAGAGGAATTATTCGTGGATAAAATGCTATTATCATTAAAAAATATCAGTAAAAAATATCGTAGAGAATGGATTTTCAAAAGCATTTCCTACGATTTTTTATTAGGAAATATTTATGGTTTATCAGGTTATAACGGATCTGGAAAATCAACTCTTCTAAAAATAATATCAGGACAATTAATTCCAAGTAAGGGAGAAGTCCAAATAATTAAGCAAGACCAAGAACTTGAAAAGGAAAACTTCTTTAGAGAATTTAATTATATTGCCCCTTATGTAGATTTAATTGAAGAATATACCATTGATGAATTAATTCAATTTTTGATAAAAACAGGTATTATTTCAAAGGATTATAATTTAAATTCATTCCTTAATTATTCCGAATTGAAAAATACGGACGACAAATTCATCAAGGATTTTTCATCTGGTATGAAACAAAAATTAAAATTGGGTATTGGTTTACTATCCACAAGACCCATTCTAATTTTAGATGAACCAACCACAAATTTAGATCAAAAGGCCAAAGAATGGTTTTATCAAAAATTAATTGAACAAAAAGAGAAATTAATCCTGATTGCTAGTAATGAAAAATCAGACTTAGCAAATTGTTCTACCATTCTATCCATTGAAGAATATAAAATCTAATTGGAAGAAGCCTTTAATAATCGAAAATTCAATCCAAATAGAATAATATTTATTCCTATAAAATAGGCCATATCAGAATATTCAATTAAGCCTTTCGTAATATTATTAAAATGAGCCAATGGAGAATTTGAAAATAAATTCAAAAATGATACAGCTGAAAAATTTTCAATTAAAGAAGGAATTTCCCAAACTATAAAGTTCAAAAATAATCCTAATAAGAATCCTAGAGCTTGTTTTTTAGCAATGAAATTTCCCAAAAAGGAAAGATTTAAAAAAAGAATATTTGCTAATATTATTCCTAAATATTGACCTATTACTACAGAACCATCAAAATTAAAAGTTGGGTTACCTAAATAACCTACTGATATAACATAAATAAGACTAATAAATAAACAAATAAGGATGAGCAATAGTCCTCCTAATAACTTCCCAATTAAAATAGAAATTGGAGAAATATTTTGTACCAATAATAAATCAATCGTTTTATTTTCATACTCCTCTCCTATTAATTTCATTGCTAAGGCAGGAGTTAATAACAAAAAGAACCAAGGGACAATAGTAAAAAATACAGATAATTCAGCATAGCCAAATTCAATAATATTTCCTTCGACGTACCAGCTAAAAAATCCAGTTAAAAGAAAAAAGGAACTTAAAAAACCTATTCCAATTAAATCATTGAAAAAGTTTTTAAATTCCTTGATTGCGATTTTTATCATATTGATTAATCAAAAATAGGCTTTTCTCTTTTCACGATTGCGGCTACAATTAGACCCAAAAGCACATGAAAAATAATAGAAAATAAAATAATCATTACAAATTGTGCACCAGGACCCATAAATATTTTCGTAATTCCTTCAGCAGATTCTATTTGAGATGCTGTTAGACCTTGTTGTTCCCATTGATCTCTAACTTTATCCATTTGTTTTTCTACAAAATTTGTATCAATGAAACTCAAATAAACATAATTAAAAATACCTGTAACAACCCCAGAAATCCCTCCTAAAAGAGTAGAAACACCTAATCCTTTCTTATAACTAATAAAACCATCATTTTCCTCTCTAAATTCCTTTAAAGTAAAAAAGATAAAAGTTACATTTAAAATAGTTCCTAATAAAATTGCAATCCAAGAATTTGCTTCAATTAACTCATCCATTAATCCAGCGTATTGCTGAATAAAAGTTGAAATAAAATAAACTATCCCTGAGATTAGTCCCCACTTAAGGGTAATTTGTGTTGATGTTTTCATAGTTAACCTTTTTTATAATATAATGAAATTAATAAATTTGGTAGAAATCCCAATGCAATTTTAACAGAAACATCGTCTTTTGAAATTGAATAAGGACTAATTTCTTTTATTCCTTGAACCAAATTATCTACAAATTCCTGATTTTCAGTTTGCAGAATTTGGGCTTTAAATTGTTGAACCTGAGCTAAATTAAATGAAATATATTGATCCATTATAATTTTTCCAGATTCAGTATTAAAATAAAAATATAAACAAATCGCTGTTAATATACCGGTTAAAATTAAAAAAACATATTGATAAAGAAATAAATAAAGAAAATGAACACCTTGATTCAATCTTTTTTTATCAAAGCGATAAATCAAATACCATTGTGTAATTAATACAAATATAAAACTTGGGGCTTTTTTACCCCCTAGTGGAATTATGTTTAAATTATACAGTACATAGGAATAAAGGAATAAAAATATAATATTGATAATAGATAATACAATCATCAATTTCCAGTCCCAATTCTTAATCATTATATCGTTGTTTTAATTTGGAATTTAAATTCTGACCCTATAAATATACTATTTTTTGCCTGATTCTTTATTAAAGAAAGTTGATAAGTATTTTGTTTCTCTTCGGTAATAATTGCTTGAATAGTATTTCCTTTTTCAATAGGTTGAATTTCTATCTGAAAATCTTCAGCTTGATTATAGGTTAAATAGTTGGAAATATTTGATAATTTAAATTTTTCAGAATTTTGTTTAAATGCTAAAAACAAGGTTTCTAATCCAATGGATCCAAAATCAGCATATCCAAATTCCACATCCTTATGTTCTACCTCGATTGGAAGATGATCGGAAACTATATAATCTATTATTCCTTCTTTTAGTCCATTCCATAATGCTTTCTGATCCTTATTCGACCTTAAAGGAGGAAAAACTTTTTTATTTACATCGAAATCCGCCAAATCCTTATCGGTAAAGCATAAATTATTGATTGATACATCTGCACTAATTGGCAATCCTTCTTTTTTTGCTTGTTTTATTAATTCTACTGATTTATAACTTGATATACAAGTGAAATGCAGTTTGAATTCAGGATTTAAATTACCGAAGGAATGCTCTATGGTATATTTTAGCAAATCCAAATCTCTTTTAATGGCCATTTCTTCGGATAAAGAAGGAATCCCTTTTAAACCTAGATAGGTACTTTCAATGCCCTCATGCATTTGCCCGAATAAAGACAATAATTTAGTATCTGGCTGTACGATAATAGTAACAGGATAAGGAGCTAGATATTGAAGACTTTTGGCCATGATATCAATATTATTCAATCTTCCTTCCCCATTGGTAAAGAATCTTGCTCCAGCTCTATATAAATCGTATAAATCGGTAAAGTTTTCTTCTTTATTATCAATTGTAAGAGAAGCAACTGGAATCAAATTCAATGATTCCTCCTTACCTTTATTTTGAATAAATTTTACCGATTCCGGACTTTGACAAGGTTGGCTACCCGAAGGAAACAAACGCAGGGAAGATATTCCACCTTTTCTGGCTGATGAAATCAACTCATCCCAATTTTCTCTTTGTTCACCATTCGGAAGGTAAAAATGTACCCTACCGTCCAAAACCTTTTGGTATATTTCTAAATTAGTTCCTTCAATAACAGCTACATCTTTTAAAATCAAATTCTTACCAATTTCCAGGATGGTTGAATTCTCTATTAAAATATCAACCTGCTGGTTATTCCAATTTGATTTTGAATCTCGTACAGTTACTGATTTAATTAATTTTTTCATTTATTCAAAAAAAAACCCTGAAATCAGGGTTTTGATATTATCCAACAAAATTTTGATAAGAATCAGCATCCATTAATGAATCTAATTCTGAACTATCTTTAATTTTAATTTTAATTATCCAACCTTCGCCATAAGGGTCATTATTTACTAATTCAGGATTAGATTCTAATTGTGAATTTATTTCAATAATTTCCCCAGAAATAGGCAAGAATAAATCACTCGCTGTTTTAACTGCATCTACCGAACCGAATACATCATTTTGTGAAATTTCTTCCCCAAGTGTATTCACATCTACAAAAATTATATCACCTAATTGACTTTGAGCGTGGTCTGAAATACCAACTACTCCTGTATCTCCCTCTACCCTTATCCACTCATGTTCTACTGAATACTTTAGATCTTTTGGAAAGCTCATATTTTATTATTTAAATGCAAAGGTCAGCAAAAGTAAAAATTTATGCAAGTATTTTCTAAAATTTATAAACTATATCTTATTTGGAACCCTCCTTGAGCAACTCTTCTATAATAGGAATTTGTTACCAATGGATTATTGAACATTCTATCATAATATATCATGACAGAAAATTTCTGGGTAACATTATAGGAGAACTGTGGTCTAAACTGAAAATTAATGAATCCTTGTGTAATCACTGATTCACCATCCAATTTTCTTTGTATCGTTCTTGTGTCACGAATGGTTAAATTACTCGTAAATTTCAAATCATTAGGCAATTTGATTCTTTTTCCACCAATTTTGATAGGTAAAGTAACATTCGACTTTGTAAATCCTACCCCGAAAGTCAAATCTTTATTCGATAACTCTGCTACTTGAGAATTTGATAAATTTAATCCGACATTTCTATCTTGAGCGATCTCAAAATTTAGGCTAATTTTTGATTTAGTTATTGCATTAAAGCCAATTAATGGAGAAAATTTTTCTTGAAAACTAATAGTAGACATTACATAAACAGGAATCAATGAATAAAAACTTTCTCCCCCAGGCAATGTTTTCAATTCAAATCTAGAAGAAATTGGATATAATAATGAATTCAAAGTCAGACTACGATAATCATCTAAAAACTCCCCATAATTTAAGGAAGAAACAAAATTCCCAACGCTATAGGTTGAGGAATATTGATGCGTAATTCTAAATGAAGAAAAATTATTATTGATAAATGGAAGCAAATTAAGCCCATTATAATCTATTTTCCAATTAGGCAATGGTATATCATAAAATGGAGAATATTTCACTGTTTCTGCTGATCTACCAGAATAGGCAGCAAAAAATGATGGTATCAAAACATCCTGAGAATTTTTATCAAATGAAATACTCTCCTGAAAATCAGATGATTTATTCAATCTACCTACCAAAATGTCTCGATTCGATCTAAAGGTCTCAAAAACTTTATCCTGACTCAGGAATGCGGTTTTAAAGGATAAAAATGTCATACTGAAATTTCCACTTCTTACAGGACTTTGATTTTCAAATGAACCACCTATTTGGGAAGGACGATAGAATACTTGGAAATTATCACCTCTATTATAATTGCCTTCTACTGTAATTTTCAAATTATTATTAGGGTCAATTTGAGCTGAATAGGATAATTTCTGATTCCTGGTTTGCGTAAAGGCAATATTTTGTTCGATGGAGGAGGTTAGCCAACCTTTGTCTGAGGCAGTAAATCTAATCTGATCATTTTGGTCTCCAAGAATAAATGGCCATCCTGGTGCGGGATTAGAATTAGTGATACCAAATATTCCTGTAGGTTCTGGAAGAAAACCTGGCAATACTGTTGTTTCCAAAATATTATAATTGATTCTAATACCTCTTAAAGATAATAGCAATCTTGTTATAGATTTTGCTATGTTTTTAGGAGGAATATTGATATCGTCCTCATCTCCAGGATTCCTAGCTATATCCTTTGTATAAACAACTGGTGAATTCACCCACCTTAATGCCTTAATTCGATTATATAAAGCAACAAAGTCTACTTGGCCAGAAAGAGTTCTATCTTTTGAATTTTTAATAATATTTCCAAAATTAAAACCATTTTCATCTTTTAGTCCCAAAGAATTTGCCCAATAATTAAAATTAATTTTATGACTATAGGAAGCCTCCATCCAATCTGTCAATGGTAATTTATCTAGTGGTAATCTGTAATCCAATGAAATAGTTTGATCAAATACCTTTGGTCTACCTAATTTTTTAAGATTCGTGATTACTGAATCTTTATCTGCTTGATTAATTAACTCTCCATAAGGTTCATCAATTATAGCATTTACATTGGTTTTATAAGAAAGGTTGATACTTTTAGTTAGGCTCCAGGACAAAGCATAATCCCGATTCAAATACCAATATTTCTCAAACTGAGGCAATACCCCATCAATGGTTAAATCAGAATTTCGTAATTGAGTTTTAGCAAAACTTCTATCCATATCTATTTTAAACAAAATAGAATTTGGAAGAGGAGTAAAATTGAAATCCTTGATTAAACTAATCCATGGTGAATTTGATTTCATCCCTTTAAATGGCTGGAAATTTTTAATTGAAGGACTATAATTATAAAATAATGATCCTTTATAATTAGATAAAGCATAATCCTGAATTAAAGTATTGGACCTTAATAATTCTGCAAAGGAATAATTAAATGTAAAATTACTTAAAGAAATAGGTAAAAGGAATTTAGTATTTTTTCCTCTTAATCTTTTTACATTCGTAAAATTATATCCTCTTCTAACGGTATTATCCTCCACTAATTTTCGATAATCATCTTTTTCTGCTTGGGAATTAAATTTATTTAAAGACTGCATTAAAACTATATCCGGATCCAAAGGGTCGAAGTGAGGCGAAATATTTTTTCTATCGTATGTGATAAAAAATGGAATAGATAGATTGAGTTTTTTAGGAAGAAAACGATCTAAATTAAGATTTAAAGTGAAACCATATGCCAAATTATCTTCTCTACTTCTTTGGGATATCTTTGTTTGAACACCACCAAACCCATAATTATTAAAATTTCCATTGGCAACAATATTCCCAATATCGGCCAATTTTATAGCCATTTTTCCGGTAGCAGCAGACCCTGAGGTTTGATCAAACCCAGAGGCACGTAATTCATCAAACCAAACCGAACAGGATAAATCCTCTGAATTTGAACTTGAAATATTCCTTATTCCTAACATGGTATTAAGAATAGTACTTTGATCTGGGCGACCCATGACGGTAATTAAATACTCTTTACCGGAGGAGGAGGAAACAATTTTCTTTGAATATCGCTGATTCAAGGAGGCATTATTCCGATCTCGATCAATTTTAACTTGTTTTAAATCATCAAATGAAATATCAATCTCATTTTCCAATGGCCAAACTTCTGTATCTAAATAAGTACCTGCTTTTATATTGGTCTTTTGAAGATTAATAGTTTGAACTTCATAATAATTATCTGTAAGATCTGTTCCTAAACGTATAAATACAGCGGCATTATTTAAATCATCCAATCGTTCTGGATAATCTTGAAGTGAAACAAATAATTTTAAGTTTCTGTAATTTATAAAATCGAAACTTGTATTTCTAAAAACCCCTTTTGCCTGTCCCGATTTCAGTTTATCCACTGCAAGCCTTAAAGATTGTTCATTTAATCTAGGAGTATTCAAAGAAGTAATATCGACGTCTCTAACAAAGCCTGGAGGTAATACATATTGAACTGAATTATCCTTAAGCGCGCCATTTTCTTCTATATTTACAGAAGAAACCTCAAATTTTGTATTAGGATCTTCTACGGTATTTTGTCCCGTTAAATCAAATCCACCATATTCATCTATTTTTCCTTTAAAGGTACGATAATTATATCCGGATAATTGAAACTGCGACATTCTCAATACCACAGGCTCAGCAAAATCCGTCATAACCATTCTCATAAATCTAACTGATTTAAAACTTGGATTATTTACTGCCTTGTAATTAGCGGAATTTTTAATGGGTATTCTAAACAGGTACCAATTTGCATTTCCATCATTAATTTTATCTATTACATATTTATGATTATCGAGTCCACCTTTTCTTAAATCTATTTCATATTCAAAATAAGACTCATTATCATTAATTGTATTATCATTATTTAAATCTTCAATATCTGGTAAAATTGAATTGGCTTGGGAATATCCATTATTATTTTGTTGAGTAAGGAGTTCAGAGTTTTTTTCCATACCCAAAAAACTCTTATATCGCTCAATTATTGAATTGGATTCACTAAATTTATTATCTAAATAATAAACATAATCATCATTAGAAGGGTCATTTTCAATTTTAGAATATGAATCTTGATTTAATATATTTTGAATACTATTCAGATAATTTGAATAATGAAATTTCTCTGTAAACTCATTACCATTAATATCTGAAGAGGCCAATCCATCTAGTCCAACATCTTGTTTGGCTTTTCCTTGATTGTCAAATGCATTTATGACGAATTGTCTCTTGGGAGCCAAACCCCATGCCGTTAATTCAACATTTTTATTAACTTCTATGCCCTCTGCAGGAATACCATTTTCAAAATTATAAAAACCATCAGGCATCAAATCTTCTGAAATATCACCTAATTGAAAAATTAATTTACCACCTGTATTATTATTTTTATTGAATACGCCATCACGGATAACCCCAGATTCCCCACTAATAAATGGATCCATCATCCAAAATTCAATTATTTCAATATTTGAATTATCAAAATCCGTATCTGAACTTAAAGCCCGTGTAACTGCACCAAAATTCCTTTTGGGATCTTGATTTAATAATCCATCGGCCCGTAAATTTGAATTAAAATTATAGGTACCTCTTTCATTAGGGAAATAGGCAATATCCAAAATATTTAAAGGTTGATTGGTAATATTATTCACAAAATCTTTAGTAGGATATAAAGATTGTGGATTAATTGCTCTTTCATAATTATAAGAATTAACCTGGTTAGCATTTATTCCTGAAATATTATTTGAAAAATTACCAAAACCATAAATACTTACATCTACATTATACACAGATATTTTTGCCCTTTTATCATTAATACCCAAAGGATTTGATGACTTATCTGCTGGAATAAAATCTTGTGGAACGGATCCTAATCTCCAAGCCGACATTGAATTTGAAAAATCCTGTCGGGTTAAATTAAAGATTGTTCTTAAAGATTCGAAATCATCCACAAAAGCATTATTCTGAACTCTTCGATTTACCCCTGGAATTAATTTTGCATATTCACCTGAAAAATCAAAGACGGATGTTTCTTTTGTAGAAACAATTGGTAGGACATCAATTGCTTTTGTAATTAAATTTGAATTTGAATGTATATTCGCATCAAAACCCAACATGGTATTATTTACGGGCTCCTCACCTATTGCAACTCTTCTGAAAAAGGCTGGCGGGGTTTCCTTCATTTTTTGAAAAGTTCCTCCTAAATGAACATTTCTACTTAAATTCCAATCAATTCTCGTTCCTAATAAGGTTTTTATCTGATTGGTAAATAAATCATTTTTTTCATAGCAAACTTGGATTTCCCTACCAGAATTATAAATAGATTGATTCAAGATTGTAACTCTTCCTGAACCATCTACCAAAAAGTCTTGTCCTCTTGAAAGAGATTGTCCACCTGCTGTAATTCTTACTGATTCAGGCTGTGCATTAAACAAATTGACCGAACTTGCTCCTGAACCTGCTTGATAAGATCCTTTAATAAAAAATTTATTTTTGGTGGTAATTTGAGCGGCATCCGTTTGGGTCATTCTATATAATTCATCAAATCCATATTTATCTTGACTACCAAATATTTTTGCCATGGAAGTTTTACCAAAGGGCTCTAATTTGGGAAGAATTATTTTTCCATCTTTTGAATCTATTGTTAAACCTTCAATAAAATCATAATTACCATCCCCAATAGGATTTCCATTTCCATCTAAATTTTGATCTCCAGCGTAATTTAATTTATCAAAACCTAATGCTTTTACAAAGGGTAAATCCTTATAAATACCTATTCCTTCTATAGCATTAGAATTATCTATTCCACTTGCATCATCTTTATAGACAATTTTTAATTGAAATCCTTCTTTTTGTAGGCTATTTACATTCAAGGAATAAATGTTTTTCAACATTAGGTCCCACATAGGATGTGGATTGGCTACATTAATATAATTTCTTAAGGTAGCAGATTTCAATAATTTTAATACGATTACCTCATCTTCTGGCTTAATATTATAATCTTCGGTAAGTTCACCAACCTTATATTTTCTTCCATTATA
>CAZVFE010000044.1:0-2342 GCA_964626405.1 uncultured Cytophagales bacterium
CCTTCCATTCAAAGGCATAATTTAGGAATTCTTCTCTGCTGATATCTTTTTTTTCTATTCCCTTTTCTTTGAGCATGGCTACTACTTTTGCTTCAGTAGCGATGGAGGCATGGTCTGTTCCGGGTACCCAACAAGCTTCTTTGCCTTGCATTCTTGCTCTTCGGATGAGGATATCTTGAATAGTATTATTCAGCATATGTCCCATATGTAAAACTCCTGTTACATTTGGGGGAGGAATAACGATGGTATAGGGTTCTTTATTGGGATTTGGTTTAGAGGAAAAATATTTATTTTCCAACCAAAACTTATACCATTTATCTTCAATATCTTGCGGAGAATAATTCTTATTGATGGAGCTCATTTATTATAAATTTCAAACGAACCACAAAAATACGAAAATTCATCATTTTTTTTCGAATTTTTTTAGGGCATATAAGAAACCAAAGGCTTCGGCGCCATTTTTGGTGTGGACGGTATGGTGGATATAATGGGCTCTGATGAGTCTATTGATATAGGAGTTTTTAGTTTTGAATTTTATTTTAATTCTTCTGTGTACGATAATATCATGGAAGATAAAGTAGAAAATTCCGTAGGTAGCTACACCTAGGCCGATCCAAAGCAGGTACCAATATTCCTCAAATTCTGCTCCTATGATGATTGTTGCAGTAGAGATTATGCCAAAGACGACGGAGAAAAGGTCGTTTTTTTCAAGAATATTATTATGGTGGTTATGATGTGAATGATGCCAATTCCACATTATTCCATGCATGATATATTTATGGGTAATCCATGCGACGGCTTCCATGGAAAGGAAGGTGCCAAGGAAAAGTAGAAGGTAAATAAAAATCATTTTTTTTAAATTTAATAGTTAATTTTATCACCAATTGTTTGCCACCACCACCCGCCCTAAATTTAACCATATTCTGTGAGTTTTTGTTTGCAAAAACTGATAATTTCAATTCTGCATTTAATTTTATCAAAATACTGAAAAATTAGAATTTCGGACAGGCTAAAGATCTACGTAATATTTTACGAATATTATTTTTTCCACCAATATTTGGACTAAAATCAAAAATATAGGCAATGGAGATTTCATGTGCTCCACCAGTACTTGGACCTAAATTTGAAACGGTTAAATCATAGGAATATCCAATTGAAAAATTATCTTTTCTATAACCCAATAACATGACGATAGATTCTAATTTTTTGTCTGGTACTCTTTTGCTTTGGATTGGTACTCCTCGGTACCATGCACCAACAATTAAAGGGGCATAGGTTAGGTAGGTACCAATATCTAATTGAGAAAAATTTCCTTGCTTTTTGAAATGAATGACAGGGGATAAACTTTTTTCTTCATTCATTGCCTGATAGCTCCCATCTTCATATAAAGAATAAGATAAAGGAATCTTCGTGCCGATTTGCAAGGAATATTTGGTTTTAATATTATTTGGATTATCCGGTGATAGGGATTGGTTGGGTCTATTTAAATGTTGAACAGAAAGCCCCAGCCAAGATGTTTCTGTAGTATATAATAGTCCAGTTCCTAAATCAATTAATTCTCTTCCATTCATAATTTGAAAAAGTATCGGATCGGAGGTTGAACCTGGGATATCTCTTGAAATAGAATTTCTTGCTTGATCTAAAAAGAAAAAATTATTTGGATTTATTTTTCGGGTAATATAGGTTCCTGAAATACCCATAGATAAACTCGAATAATCATTTAATTTAAGGTGATAGGCATATTGCAAGCCAGCTGAATTAGTTTCTAAATTGGAATATTGTGAATCATTGGTTAAAACAATTCCAAGTCCAGATTGGTATTTTTCAAAGGCAAGATCTGCGCTAAAGCCTGAAAAAATATAGTTAGAGCTTAAATTGGGCCATTGATTTCGATATAAAAAATTCAGTTTAGATCTTCCCTCTAAGCCAGCAAAGGCAGGGGAAATTAAATTAGGAACTGCATAATTTTGAGAATATTGAGGGTCTTGGGCTTTGATTTCAAAAAAGAAAAAAGCCATTAGAACAACCGTAAAGCGAACAATAAATTGCTTCATTTTTTCAAAATTCGGGCATCTAATATACTAAATGTTTATAATATCCAATAATTTTTGGTAATTTCAATCGTTTTATATTTTTAAAAAATAACGAATAAAGTGTTCAAAAAAATATTTAGTTTTTTGATTTTTATATTTTTTAGCCAATATTCTTGGGCACAATTTTCGTATAGAAATAATTGTATTGATTCTTGTTCCTCCCCCAAAAATTCACAATTTAGTCAATTAGCTACCCAAACAGTCTTTGAGCCTGATTCTGTATATGGGCCAGGACATACCTTTGCGTGG
>CAZVFE010000044.1:2442-14259 GCA_964626405.1 uncultured Cytophagales bacterium
TGTGGCTCTTATCCAAATGCCTTCGATCCAACGCAAAATGGAGATGGTAGTTCAGGAGGAACAAGTGCTGATGTTAGAACCCCTCAATGGAATCTTGGGGATAGTTTAAAGGTGCTTTTCCCTGCGAATGGAATACCTGCTGGTGCTTCCTCTGATTCAGGGCCATATATTGCGACAGCTCAAGTAGCCTATTATCCTTTAGATATAAAAGGAGCAAAATATATTCTCGGTGCACTTAATACGAATGGACAAGTTCTAGCGGATAATCAAGGAAGAATTATTACGAATAATCTAAATGGAGATACTAATCTAAGCCAAGGTACTATAATTTTCCCCAAAAAATCATGTAAAGGGTGTAATTCATCTGATTATTATATAATTACATCAAAGAAAGATTCAGTGGGACGTATTCAAATCTATTATTCCTTGGTCGATATTTCAGATTCATTAGGGAAAGGAAATATGTTGGTTGAAAATAGACTGCTTCAATCCACTCCGGCTCAAGCGAAAATATTAGTTCAAACTTTTCAAAGCGGATATGGATTATTTACTTTTGATGCCGATGGTTCAACCATGAGAATTTATATCATTGATGAGTCTGGTATAAGTAGGGCAATTGAAACAAGTCTTCCAGGAACTTATAATTTTGAAGGGGGGACAGCAAAATTTTCAAGAGATGGAACCAAATTGGCAATGGTTACTGCTGCAGATAAAGTCACCCTCTTTGATTTATCCAATGATCCAATTGAAGAAATTCGAACACTTACGGTAGGAACGGAGGCCTATGGATTGGAATTTTCTCCTAATGGTTCCTTACTTTATGTAAGTACAAGAGGAACAAACTCAAGTTTATTTCAATTTTATATTGATACATTAAATACCAGAATTGAAAGTACCAAACAATTAATAGGTACTGCAACAAAAGGAGAATTTGGGGCTATGGCCTATGATCCGGTCAGTCAGGCAAAATTGTTTATTTCAGTAAATGGAGAAAAATATTTTGCAACAATCGGAAATCCGAATCAAAGATTAAATAATGGAAAAGATGATCGAAAAAATTTGAATTATTTTTTCGATGATTTTAAGGTTAATAAAACTTTAGGCTGGGGAGTTCCTAATTCAATAAATGATAATTCCGGTGGGGGAGGACTTCAAGTAGAAGTTGAATGTAAAGGACTCGATTTTAGTTTTAAAATGCCCCAAGACCTTTGTCAACAAATGAAAAATACCAAAGTTAAATGGGATTTTTATAAGGTAAGAAAAGGGGTAAAAGTAAATTATTTTATTAATGATGATGGAGTAATTGTCCCCGATATACTCAATTTTGAGACGCCTGTTTATTCTAAAACTAAATCAATTATTGATCTTCCAAAAGATCCTACAGGAGGTTTAATTAATGGCATTAATCAAATTATTAATGTTAATCAAATGACCCTACCCTTGGATGAAATGGTGAAGATAATTAGTAGTTATGGGGATCCTTCTGGTACTTATATTGTATTAGTACATATTTGGAATGATTGTATTGATAAAGATCCAAAAATGAAAGATGAGGGATATTTATTGGATGCTCAACAATTTGATTTGAGATTTTTATTTCCCTATCGATTGAAGGATCAAATCGATAAGATTTATAATAATATTTTAGGAAATGCCTCAGGTTTATGCGATTTTGAGGCCTACCCGATTGATACAACGGTCGTACAAATTCCTTCGCCTTTATATCCAATTAAAGATAATATTGATTTAGCAGTGCCATTGAATAACTTTTTATTATTCAATTGGAGTACTGCTGATACAAGTGCCAAAATTGAAATTAACTATTCAACAGAGGTAATTCCATTGAGTCTGACCTTAACAGATTTTGAAACGGGATGTACTTCTACACAAGATACCAAGGTGAAATTTATTTCTCAGGAAACCTTGCCAGCAGAGAATTTTTGGTATCTCTGTATGGATGATCCTATGCCAAGGGAAAGGCTGAGTGTATTTAATGACCAGATAAAATTGAAATTTAATTGGGTTGATTTAAATGGAAATGGAATATTGACGACCGTGGATACCTTGAATTTTATTGATGTAAATTCATCCGGAGAATATCAATTAACACTGAAAGATGATTATAATTGTAGCTTAGATAAGATTTTTAAGGTAGGTGACCGCTGTAAGCCAAAAATTTTGTCCCCTAATATTTTTACGCCAAATGGGGATGGGGAAAATGATAAATTTTTCCCAACCTGGAATTGGGGGAATTTAGGAGAGGATATTTCTTTGGTAACTATACCAAATTCTAATCCAATTAGAACCTATGGCGGTGCAAATAGGACTATCATTAAAACAATGAGGATTTATAATCGGTGGGGACAAATTATTTATCAGGTTGAAATTCAGGATAAAAGTTTATTTGATCATTCTGATATTGATTTCCAAGAATTTGGTTGGGATGGTAAAGTTGATGGGGTTTTGGTTCCTCAAGATACTTATGTATGGGAAGTGATTTATGAATCCGTTGATTTCCCTGAAATGGGTGAACAATTAGAGCGGGGTTCGGTTATTGTTATTTATTAAAAATTGAATATTTAATTAATTCCCTTCCAACAGCATAAAAGGTGTTTTCATCTATAAATTTTAAAGAGAAAATATCTTTTTTCTCTGAAATTTTTTTCCATGTTTTTCCAGAATTTTTTGAAATAAAGATGCCAGTTGCTCCTGCAGCAATTAGTTTTTTTCCATTAGAATTTGGAACAAATTGAATGCAGGAAATATAACCAGGACCCTTGCCTTCAGCAATTAATTTCCAGGTTTTTCCTCCATCCTTTGTCATTGCCAGGTTTCCCTTATTTTCTTCAGGTTTTTCATAATTCCCACCACCAATAATTCCCAAGTTTTTATCATAAAAATCCATTGAAAAGATGCCTGTCATGGTTTCTCCCTGAATAATTGGGGTTTCATAAACTTCAAATTTTTTTCCTTTATCTTCTGAAATGAATACTCTAGCTTTTTTCCCACCTGAAACTAAAATGATTTTAGAATCAATAATTTTTAGATTGGTATTGCTGGCGGCAAATGCGGCTTCTCCCTCAAATACGGTCGGCAATTCTGTGCAGGATAATTTTTCCCAGGTATTGCCATTATTTTCAGTTTTTAGAACAGATAAACATCGATCTGTGGGGTCGCCCATTGCAAAACCTAATCCATTTTTTCCAAAATGCATGCTATCATAAAATACTTTTTCATTTTCCTCGGAATAGACTAATTCCTCTTTTAAGGAAATTTTATTCACTTTAACCAAGGAAGCGGGGTTTCCTACAGGTAATAAAAATACTGATTCCTCATTTCCTGCTATAGATCTGATTTCGGTTTGATCTGAGATAAATGAACTAGAAAAAATAAGAGTTGTGTCCAGTTTGGTATCATAGTAACCAAACCTACCTTTATTCATTCCAAACCAAATTTTATTTTCATCAATAAAAATTGCTCTGGAACTCATTTTTTCAGAATAAATCAATTCTTCATTCAATTTTTGAGAAAATCCTTGAAGTGAAACTAAGGTAACCAAAAAAGTTATAATAAAGGTTTTAAGCACAATTTTATCAGTTTTTTTCTTGGAATAAAATAGGAAATTGGCGAAGGGTAAAAATAATGCCCCACCTCCCCTAATTGAAAATTAGTTGATTTTTTGTTGCTTGTCAAGAATTTACCTGATAAGAATAATCTTAAAAATGATTAATATGCTCTGACCTCTACTCCTTTCATGAAGTTCATAAAAGATTTATTTACAACCTTATTTCCGCCTGGTGTAGGGAAATCGCCGGTGAAATACCAGTCTCCAATATGGTTGGGACAAGCTTTATGTAGATTTTCAACCGTTTGAAAGATTACAGAAAGTTCAGCTTTTAATTTTTTGGGACGAACTATTTCCGCAACTTTTTTAGAAACCTCCTCGTAATCGAATTGGTCATATATACCTTTAACGAAATTTTCGGATTTTATTAATCCAGATTCTTCTGCCATGATGCATTTAAGATTAATTTCGTTCATCATCTCCTCCATTCCCTTATCCTTGATTAATCCTAATGCGGCTCTAAATGCAACGAATTCCTTCATTTTCGACATATCAATTCCATAGCAATCTGGGAAACGAATCTGTGGGGCTGAAGAAACGATAACGATCTTTTTTGGCTCCAATTTATCAATTAAGGATAAGATACTTTTTTCTAAAGTTGTACCACGAACAATCGAGTCATCAATCAAAACTACTGAATCTACCTTTTTATTTATTACTTCATAGGTAGTATCATATGCCTGAGAAACCATTTCATCTCTTTCTTCATCCGAAGTAATAAAGGTTCTTTTCTTTACATCTTTTGCTACTAATTTCTCCACCCTAGGTCTGAAGGTCAATAATTCCTCTAAATCATTCTCAAAAAGAACACCATCCATTATGGCCTTCTTTCTTTCCTTCGCTAAATAATCCTCAAGACCATCGATCATTCCCAAAAAGGCCGTTTCGGCAGTATTCGGAATATAAGAAAATACCGTATTCTTTAAATCATAATTTACTTCCTCCAAAATTTGAGGAACTAAAAGCCGTCCCAGTTTTTTTCTTTCTGAATAAATATCTGGATCAGAACCCCTAGAGAAATATATACGCTCAAAAGAACAAGATTTTTTCTGTAATTCTTGAATAAATTGCACTTGCTTAAAATCTCCTCTACGATCTATCACCAAAGCATGGGCAGGATTTATCTCCTGAATATCTGAATAATTACAATTAAAACTTGTCTTAATTGCTTGTTTTTCGGAAGCTACCACAATAACTTCATCATCTGCATAATAATAGGCCGGACGAATTCCAGCTGGGTCTCTAGCGACAAATGAAGCTCCATATCCGGTCATTCCCACCATCGCATAGCCACCATCAAAATCCCTGCAAGATTTTTCTAATACAGATTTTAAATCAATATGGTCCGCAATGACATCCGATAATTCCGGGTTTTCATACTGATCCTTGAATTTTAAAAATTGTTTATTATTTTCTTCATCCAAAAAATGACCAATTTTTTCCATTACAGTAACTGTATCCACTTTTTCTTTTGGATGCTGACCTAAATGAACTAATCGATCAAATAATTCATCAACATTCGTCATGTTGAAATTTCCCGCCATTACTAGATTTCTATTTCTCCAGTTATTCTGACGAAGCATTGGGTGACAATTTTCTATTTCATTTCTTCCATGGGTACCATATCGTAAATGGCCAAGTAAAACCTCTCCTGTAAAAGCAACATTATCCCTCCACCAGTCTGCATCATATGTATGATCAATCCCAGTTTCCTGACGAATTTCCTTTATTTGCTTATAGGCCTTTCTGATTTTTTTATTGATCTTCCCAAAAATATCCTGAATTGGGGCATCTTCCACAGATCGATACCTAGAAATATATCTTTTGCCCGGATCTACATTGATTTTAATATTGGCTACCCCAGCACCATCCTGTCCTCTGTTTACCTGTTTCTCCATCATTAAATACAGCTTGGTTAGTCCGTACGTAGGAGTTTTATACTTGTCAAGATAGTATTCGAAGGGTTTACGAAGTCGAATAAGGGCTATCCCGCATTCGTGTTTGATAGATTCAGACATTAGCTTAAAACGATGACCAATTACCTAACAAAATTACGTAAATTATTTTTTCAAACTAATAAAAATCTAAAAATTTGGAAAGAAAAATAGTGCAAGGAAAATCAAAGCTAAAACAGTAAATAATATTTTCTTATTTCCCGTAATTATTAAATGATTGTTTGAGATATCGCCCTTTTTTAAGAATAATTGATAAGGAATTCTTAAATAATAGAATAAGGAAATAGCTGTAAATAATAGACTAATTGTAAATAAAATTAAATAGATAATATCATTGGTTTCATTGAAATAATCCCAGATAAAGCCAAAATACCCAATTTTTGCCCATAAACTTGGAGCTGGGGGAAAGCCTATTAATCCCAAAATACCTACCAAAACCAATAAGCCATAAAGGGGATATTCAAGGCCTAATCCTGCATAATCTGAAATATCATTTTTCTTGTATTCCTCCTGACTTCGATCTAATAAATTAAAACTAATTAGACTCCCTATGAAATACATTATCGAATAAAAGAATAATAATTTATAAGATTCTAAACTTGGATTTATCCAAATCATCGCCATAAACCCCCCATGCGCTATACTTGAATAAGCAAGCATTCTTTTGGTATTTAACTGCCTCAATGCACCTAAATTTCCAATAGTCATGGTAAGGATACACAATACCGCTATAACATTACCGTAGGGTAAATTGATTTCTTTTAATATCCTTAAACCGATAAAGCCTATTGCAATTTTTGGAATAGTAGTAAGTAATACCATCCATTGTGCTGGCAAAGACTCAATAACTTCTGGTGCCCAAGGATGCGCAGGTGCTAAAGACATTTTAAATAATAAGGCCATACCAACCATCGATAAGCCAATTATTCCTATCGTTGGGTTCATGCCTAAGCCTCTACTAAATTCATTCCCTAAAAATTCTAAACTTCCAGAAAAGCCATAAATAAGGGATATTCCATATATGAAAATTGCCGTAATCGTCAGTCCAAAAAATAAATAGGGGAGTGCCGCCCGATAGGATAATTTGGATTTTTTATAGGCTACCAATCCATAGGTTCCTAAAGTCATGGTTTCAATCCCTAATAATAAAATCAACCAATGAGAACTCGCCCCAGTATACAATGCCCCAAGAATAATAGCCCAAAAGGAAATTATTTCTTCAAATGAAATAATTTTTTTTACCAGATGATTTACAAAAATCAAAATTAAACCCATTCCTAAAACCAAAATAGAATAAGTATAATATTCTGAATTTAAAAAAAATAAATTATGACCCACTGGCCCAAAATAATTCATTTCTCCTCTTTGAAATCCAAATATGATCCCAAAAATTAGGCCTAAATAAGCAATAAAAAATCGAAGGTTGGATTGAAGTTTTTTTTCTGCATTACCAAGAAAAATTTCAAAACCGGTAAATACCAAAACCCATACCAATATTAATATCTCCGGAATAAAAAATCTCATTCCTTGAAACATGTCCGATAATGAATTTTGTAAACTCATTTAGTTAAATTTTTCCTTTAAATATTTTCCAGTAATATTATCCTTTAATTTGATTAAATCCTCAGGAACCCCTTCAAAACAAATTTTTCCTCCCTTATCTCCGCCCTCAGGACCTAAGTCTATAATATGATCCGCACATTTAATAATTTCAAGATTATGTTCAATAATTAATACCGTATCTCCCTGCTCAACTAAATCTTGAAATGCTTGAAGCAATCTTCGGATATCATAATAATGTAATCCTGTTGTAGGCTCATCAAAGATAAATAAAGTTTTCCCCTTATGCTGATTTCCCTTACCAAAAAATGAAGCTAATTTTACCCTTTGTGCCTCTCCTCCAGATAAAGAATTTGAAGATTGTCCTAGTTTAACATATCCCAATCCCACTTGTTGTAAGGGCAATATTCGCTCCGCAATTTTTTTATTATAATTATTGAAAAAATCTATACTTTCATCCACAGTCATATTCAATATATCTGCAATATTTTTTCCTCCAATTTCAATATCCAATATTTCCTGCTTGAAACGCGCACCCTTACAGGATTCACATTCTAATCGTAAATCCGCCATGAATTGCATTTCTATGGTAGTTTCTCCTTCACCCTGACAAGTTTCACATCTCCCACCATCTACATTAAACGAAAAATGTGCAGGTTTATAACCCCTCGTTTTAGATTGAGGTTGTTCTGAAAAAACCTGACGAATTAGGTCATAGGCCTTAATATAGGTAATAGGATTTGATCGAGAAGATTTTCCTATTGGTTGTTGATCCACCATTTCTATATGTTGAATCTTCTTTAATGAACCTCCAATTTCCCTAAACCTTCCTACTTCCTCCGTTCCAATTTCTAAATGTCTTGATATGGCAGGAAATAATATCTTTCTCACTAAGGTAGATTTTCCAGAACCAGAAACTCCCGTTACAACATTCATTACCCCAAGAGGAATTTTAACATCCACATTCTTTAAATTATTTTCCTGCGCCCCTAATAATTCTATAAATGCTAATGGCTTCCTGCGCTGTTTAGGCATCGGAATCGGATCTTCTCCCCGTAAAAATTTTAAGGTGTTTGAATCTGGATAATCCTCTACTCGAGAATCCTTCCATGCTCCTTGAAATACAAGCTGACCACCATGAGAACCAGCGGCAGGACCAATATCAATTATTTGATCTGCTGATTTCATGATTTCTTCCTCATGCTCTACCACAATTACCGTATTCCCAAGATTCTGCAATTCCTTCAAAACAGAAATTAATTGCTCCGTATCTCTTGGGTGCAAACCAATACTTGGCTCATCTAATATATACATTGATCCAACCAAGGCAGATCCCAAAGATGTTGCAAGTTTTATCCTCTGATATTCCCCTCCAGATAAACTAGAACTCAAACGGTTTAAGGTTAAATAACCTAAACCTACCATTTCTAGAAATCGCAATCGATTATTAATTTCCGCTAGTATCCGATCCGCAATCTTTTGCTCATTCGAACTCAATTTTAAATTATTGAAAAATTTAGAAACTTCCTCTATCGGCATTAATACCAAATCAATAATTGATTTCCCCTCAATTTTTACAAATCCGGCATCTTCTCTTAAACGAGAACCCTTGCATTCAGGACAAACCGTTCTGCCCCTATACCTTGATAATAATACACGATATTGAATTTTATAAGTCTCAGATTCGAGATAATCAAAAAATTGATTCAATCCGGCGAAATATTTATTTCCCTTCCATAATAATTCCTTTTGCCCCTCAGTTAAATCTTTGTACGGACGATGAATGGGAAAATCAAATTGGATTCCTGATTTAATCAATGGATTCAGCCATTCCCCCATTCTCTCTGATCTCCATGGAGCTATCGCTCCTTCAAAAACAGATAATTCATGATTCGGAATCACCAAATCCCGATCTATTCCTAATACTTTTCCATATCCCTCACATCTCCTACATGCCCCATATGGATTATTGAAGGAAAATAAATTAATGGATGGCTCCTCAAATTCAATCCCATCTTCCTCAAATTTATCCGAATAAACCCGCTTCTTTTCCCCATCAATTTCAATCCAACATGTCCCCATGCCCTCAAAAAAAGCTGTTTGAACCGAATCGCTCAATCGAAAAACAGTTTCATCGTCTGCCTCCGATATTGCCAATCGATCTATTAATATGGATAATTCTTTTACTTTTTTACCTATTTCATTCTGAAGCTTTTTGTCCTCCAAAATATCTTCCAATTGCAAAATTTCATCCTTAAATTTTAATCTTGAATATCCCTTCTGAACCAAAATTTTGCACTCCTCCTCCATGGTTCTTTCCGGACCCAAAATAAAGGGAGATAAAATTATTACCCTCTTCCCAATATGCTCTAAGATTTGATCGACAATCGAACTTACACTGTCCTTTTTTACCAATTTTCCTGAAATAGGAGAATAAGTTTTTCCAATTCGTGCAAATAATAATTTTAAATAATCATATATTTCTGTGGTTGTTCCCACTGTTGAACGCGGATTTTTTGTGGTAACCTTTTGCTCTATCGCAATGGCAGGTGCCACCCCCCGAATATAATCCACCGCAGGTTTCTCCATTCTTCCTAGGAATTGTCTGGCATACGAATTTAAGGACTCAACATACATACGTTGCCCCTCTGCGAATAAGGTATCAAAGGCCAAAGACGATTTCCCCGATCCAGATAAACCAGTTATTACTACAAATTTATTTCGAGGAATTGCCACGTCCAAATTTTTTAAATTATGAACATGTGCACCTTTAATAATAATATATTCCTTAGGATTAAGAGATTCTAAAGACGAATGGACCATTTAATTCTACGTTCTATATACAATTTACAAATTTATCGTTATATTTTTGTTTTCTAGTTTTATAAACAATTAAATCATGAAAAAATTACTATTCTTTTTATTTTATTTCAATATTGGACTGAATTTATTCGGACAAGAACAAGTTACCATCACCCAAGAAGGAGCAGACATTAATTTAGATAAAGATAAAGAGTTTTCGGAATTGAGTTTTAAAGAAAAATTTCATTTGGGAGGTGGCTTTTCTGGTCTGAGTTTTGGTAACCCCACTAGTATTGGAATCTCTCCAATGGTTGGTTATGATGTCACACCAAATATTACCTTTGGAATAGGAGGTACCTATCAATATTATTCAATAAAAACAATTAATGGAGGAAGATTAAGATCCGACAATATTGGTGGAAGAGTTTTTGTGAGAAATTACTTGGATTTTTTAAATAATTTAATCGGCCCAGGTTTTTTGATCGGCCAGGTCGAAAGTTTTAAAGATATTAATACGGTTATTCCTTACAGTTATTCAACCAATGTTTTAGTGGGAATCGGGATGGGCCCAAGAAGAGGATTCAATTTTCAAGTTATGTATGATTTGAATTACAACAAGAATTACCTGAAAAGCTCTATTTATGGTAGCCCAATTGTGGTACAAGTCTCTGGTTTTATTTTTTAAGGAAATCGTTCGATCAGCATGTGAATAATATAACCCATTATTATACTAGAGCTTACAATTACCAACATTTTGGATTTAACTCTTAAAAACTGAATTAATATACTAGTAATAAATAAGGTTAAAACGATTAATATTATCTGCGCAATTTCTAAACCAATATTAAAGGATAATAAGGGTAAGACGATCGAGGACTCCTGGCCTAATAAACTCTTTAAATAAGAGGAAAATCCTAATCCGTGAATTAAACCAAATACCCCAATCATCAAATATTTTTCAATATTGAATTTTTGCTCATTGATTTTCTTTTGGTCAAAACCTAAATTCGTAAGGGCAGTAAAAAATATGGTCAATGGTATAAAAAATTCTACCCAATCAATATTTACTTGGATGAAATTTAAACTTGATAAGGCCAATGTAATGGTATGACCAATTGTAAAAGCCGTTGCTAATAAAATTGCCTCTTTTGTTTTTGCAAAAGTATAAATACAAGTAAAACTTATAATGAATAGGATATGGTCCATAGCCTCCCATTCAAAAATATGTTCAAAACCTAATTGAAAATAGGTGAAAAAAAAATCCATTTTGTATATTTAGCCTAAATATTAAACTTAAACCTAAAATTATGAAAAAATTATTATTTTTAATTGCATTTTGTTTTTCCTTGAATTCTTATTCTCAAGCTATAACGAAAGAAGCTTTGATCGAAAGAGAAATGGGGAGATTTAAATCTATGATTGCTGCAAATGGTGCAGAACTTGATGATGTCCTTCATGCTGATTTAGTTTATAATCATAGCTCTGGCGCAACAGATAATAAAACAACCTATGTAGCAAATATCGTAAATAAAAAATCTATTTATTATAAAATAAATGTAGAAGAAATGAATGCTCGAATTTATGGAAATGTGGGTATCATTAATGGAGTAGCAGGTTTTATCGACCTAAAAGATGGAAAAGAAACTGCCCCAAATAGATTGAGATTTACAGATATCTGGGTAAATGAAAATGGTAAGTGGAGAATGGTTTCTTGGCAATCTACCAAAGCACCTAAATAGGGAAGAGTGAAGAGAATTAATAATTAATAATTAAAAATTAAAAAATTATTCCCTCTTCCCTCTCCACTATTCACTCTTATTTTATCCCACGAATAAATTCATGGGATAAAATTTTAATTGCACGCGGTGCCCGCTT
>CAZVFE010000045.1:0-14101 GCA_964626405.1 uncultured Cytophagales bacterium
AACAAATTCAAAATAATATTGATTATCAAAAAACATTTGGGTTACAACATAATCCGCGCCTGCATCGACCTTTCGCTTAAGATTCAGTAAATCTTCCTCCATCGTTTTAGCCTCATAATGTTTTTCCGGATATCCCGCTACCCCTACACAGAAATTCGTTGGAAAAGACTCCGTCTCCTCGTACAATAATTTCCCATGATTCATCCTCGAAATTTGAGCAACCAATTCATTGGCATAAGCATGTCCCCCTTCTTTAGGAATAAAACGATCAACTCCCTTTTCAGAATCTCCTCTTAATGCTAATATATTTTGAATTCCTAAATAATGTAGGTCGATTAGGAAATCTTCTGTTTCCTCCTGAGTAAATCCACCGCAAATGACATGAGGAACAGCCTCCACCCCAAATTTTTGAATTAAAGCAGCACAAATACCTAAAGTCCCAGGTCTTTTACGAATAGGAATCCTTTTAATTACCCCTCCTATTTCCTTTTCAATATATTCTTCCCGATGATAGGTAACCTCTACAAAAGAAGGGTTAAATTCCATTAAAGGAGAAATATTCTCCATTAATTCATTTAAATTATGTCCCTTCATGGGAGGGATTATTTCCAATGAAAACAAAGTTTTACCCTTTGAAGCCTGAATACTATCAATAATCTTCATCCTATGTATAATTTAAATTGGGATTTAACCAACGTTCAATTTCTTCAAATTTATATTTTTTTCTAATAGCATATTGTTCAACCTGATCTTTTGATATCTTGCCCAAACCAAAATATTTAGATTCTGGATGCGAAAAATAAAAACCAGAAACGGAACTAGCAGGATACATCGCACAAGATTCTGTCAATTGAATTCCTGTATTCTTTTCTATATCCATCAATTCGAATAATCGAATTTTTTCAGTATGATCTGGACAGGCTGGATAACCAGGTGCCGGACGAATCCCTTTGTATTTTTCAGAAATTAATTCTTCATTTGAAAGTTCTTCATCTTTCGAATAACCCCAATATTGTTTCCTTACCTTTTCGTGTAATAATTCAGCAAAAGCCTCCGCCAATCTATCAGCTAATGCTTTTACCATAATTATTCCATATTCATCATGATCTTTTTCATATTTTTCCAACAGGGCTTCAATTCCTATGCCCGTGGTAACGGCGAAACCTCCCACATAATCCACCTTTCCTGATTCCAAGGGAGCAACGAAGTCTGAAATACATAAATTAGGCAAATTTGAGGCCTTTTTACCTTGTTGTCTTAAATGATGTAACCATTGGGAAGAATCAGATTTTTCATCCTTCAATTTAAGAATATTTCCTGCACCATCTTTTTGGCTAGAAACAAAATCATGTAAAATGATATCATCACCAAATGAATTTGCAGGAAAAAATCCGAAAGCAGCATTCGCTTTTAAAGATTTATTTTGAATAATTTCCTTTAAAATTATTTGTGCATCATTAAATAATTTTTTTGCCTCTTCTCCAACTACAGGATTATCAAATATCTTCGGATACTTACCAGATAATTGCCAGGTTGAAAAGAAAGGTGTCCAATCGATATATTTAGCAATTTCATCTAATGGATATTCTTTTAAGTATCTAGTACCCAAAAATTCTGGCTCTTTTGGTTTATATTCCTCCCAATTTAAATTTAATTTATTTGCCTGAGCATCCTTAATTGATAGATAATTTTTATCCGTCTGTTTATTGGCATGAGCCTCCCTCATTTGGGCATATTCAGCCTTTATTTCTTTAAAAATCTCCTCCCTACTTAATTCAGATTGCAATAGTTTTCCTGCCACTGGTACAGACCTAGAAGCATCCAAGACATGAATTACTGGTCCAGAATAATGGGGATCAATTTTTACTGCTGTATGAATTCGAGAAGTAGTAGCCCCTCCTATTAATAAGGGGATGGTAAAACCTAGCCTTTCCATTTCCTTGGCAACAAATACCATTTCATCTAAAGATGGAGTAATCAAGCCAGATAAACCAATAATATCAACATCTAGCTCCTTGGCCTTTTCCAAAATCTTTTCACATGGTTGCATAACCCCAAGGTCTATGACCTCATAATTATTACAAGCCAATACCACCCCTACAATATTCTTTCCAATATCATGTACATCCCCTTTTACCGTAGCCATTAAAATCTTACCTGCAGAACTTGATTCACCCCCTACTTTTTCAGCTTCAATATAAGGTAATAAATAAGCTACTGCCTTTTTCATTACCCTGGCAGATTTTACAACCTGTGGTAAAAACATTTTTCCCTCTCCAAATAAATCGCCCACCACGTTCATCCCATCCATCAAGGGCCCTTCAATCACATCCAAAGGTCTGCTTACTTTCAACCTTGCCTCCTCAATATCCCCGTCGATATATTCTGTAATTCCTTTTATCAAGGCGTGTTCCAATCTTTTTTCAACCGACTGTTTCCTCCAAGCGTCATCAACTACTACCTCTTTCCCTTGTCCTTTAACACTTTCTGCAAATTGAATTAATTTTTCTGTGGCCTCCTGATTTTTATTTAAAATCACATCCTCACATAAATCTCTTAAGGGCTGCTGGATATCATCGTATACACCTAATTGTCCAGCATTCACAATTCCCATATCCATGCCTGCTTTAATCGCATGATATAAAAATACCGTATGCATAGCCTCTCTTACTAGTTCATTCCCTCTAAAGGAGAATGAAATATTGGAAACACCACCTGAAACTTTCGCTCCTTGTAAATTCTCTTTGATCCATTTGGTCGCCCGAATAAAATCAACCGCATAATTATTATGCTCCTCAATTCCAGTTGCAACTGTTAAAATATTGGGATCAAAAATGATATCTGAAGGATTAAATCCAACCTTATTGACCAATATATTATAAGCTCTCTCACAAATTTCTATTCTCCTTTCATAATTATCAGCCTGCCCTTGTTCATCAAATGCCATCACTACAACAGAGGCCCCATAAGACCTTACTTTTCTGGCAACTTCTATAAATTTCTCCTCCCCTTCTTTAAGAGAAATTGAATTTACTATTGATTTTCCTTGAACACATTTTAAACCTGCTTCAATCACCTCCCATTTGGATGAATCAATCATTATAGGAACTCGAGCAATATCTGGTTCAGCCATTAGTAAATTTAAAAACTTTGGCATCATCTCCACCCCATCAATCATACCCTCATCCAAATTCACATCTAAAATTTGCGCGCCATTTTCTACTTGATTACTCGCAATAGAAATGGCTTCTTCAAAATTCCCTTCCTTTATTAAACGAGCAAATTTCTTAGAACCCGTTACATTACAACGTTCTCCTACATTGACAAAATTCGTAAATTCATCAATTTCAAAAGATTCTAATCCAGAAAGTTTTTGATTCTTATTTTCCTGATTTTTTACATGCGGCTTATAGGTTTTAGCTCTTTCAGCAATCAATCGAATATGCTCAGGGGTTGTTCCACAACATCCACCGATGATATTGACCATCCCTTCTTGAAAAAAACCATCGATAATATCCGCCATTTCTTGAGCTGTCTGATCATATTCACCCATCTCATTCGGAAGACCCGCATTCGGATGAGCAGAAATATAATAAGGTGCCTTATTAGCTAAAGTTTGAACATAAGGACGCATTAAATCTGCCCCTAAGGCACAATTTATCCCTACAGACAATAATGGCATATGAGAAATAGAAACCAAAAATGCCTCAGTGGTTTGTCCTGATAATGTTCTCCCAGAAGCATCTGTAATGGTGCCAGACACCATTATAGGTAAATATTCTTGATCTTTATTTGACTTAAAAAATTCATCTATAGCAAATAAAGCTGCTTTTGCATTTAAGGTATCAAATACCGTCTCTACCAATAATAAATCTACTCCGCCATCAACAAGACCCTTAATTTGCTCTGAATATGAACGCACCAAAACATCAAAACTTATTGCTCTGAATCCTGGATCATTTACATCCGGAGATAAGGAAAGTGTCTTGTTTGTTGGCCCAATTGATCCTGCCACAAAACGAGGCTTCTCTGGTTCTTTTTCTGAATATTGAATGGCAATTTCTTTTGCAATTTTGGCAGACTGATAATTCAATTCATAGGCTAAATCTTCCATGTGGTAATCCTCCATTGAAATCGAAGTACTATTAAAAGTATTCGTTTCAATGATATCCGCCCCTGCCTCTAAATATTTGGCATGTATCTCTTGAATAATCTGAGGCTGAGTAATGGAAAGCAAATCATTATTCCCTTTTAGCGGATATTCAAAATCTTTAAATCGCTCTCCCCTATAATCCTCTTCCGTTAACTTATAGGTTTGAATCATAGACCCCATCGCCCCATCCAAAATAAGAATTCTGTCTTTAATTAATTCAAAAATTTTCTTTGAAACCATCTATATTTTTCCGTTTTCTTTTAATTTTAATAAATCCTCTGGAGTATCTATTCCAATAGACTCTGAATTTGTAATAGCTGTTTTAATTTTATACCCATTCTCCATCCAACGCAATTGTTCCAATAGTTCAATTTTCTCTAAAGTACTTTGCTCCAATTTCACAATATCTTTTAAAACATTGGGCTTAAATGCATAAACTCCAATATGATGAAAATAATCATATTCAATATGTGAACTTCTTTGAAAAGGAATTTTAGAACGAGAAAAAAGCAAGGCATTTCCTTGTAAATCTACCACTACTTTTGGCTTATTAGGATTATCCAAATAAGAAATATCGTCTATTTTCCTTATTAAAGTTGCTATCTCCGGACCATTCTTTAATGTCTCAACTAAATCCTCTAATTGTTGTTTTAAAATAAATGGCTCGTCTCCTTGTACGTTTATTACATAATCAAAATTCTCCCCTAATTTCTCTACTACCTCACCACAACGGTCTGTACCAGATTGATGACTCTCTGAGGTCATCATCGCCTCCCCTCCAAATTCAATTACATGATCAAAAATTCTTAGATCATCTGTAGCAACAATTACTTTCTCAAATAAGCCAGATTTTTTAACTTGCTCATAGGTTCTTTGAACCATAGATTTCCCTGAAATCTCTATTAATGGTTTTCCAGGAAACCGAGTTGAGCCATATCGAGAAGGTATTATTCCTAAAATTTTCAACCTAATTAATTTTAACCTACAAATTTCGCATTAATATTTAATAATTTGACTTATTTTAGAGATAAATTAAAAAATACCCCCTTGAATAATAGTATTTCAAAAATATTTAATGGAAATATCCAACAATTGAATTTTCTTTTAATAGAAAATTCTCCCCATATTATATTGAACATATCAAATGATATTAATTTTCAATATTTTCTATTGAATCTTGATAACCAAGAAATACAATTAATGGAATTGCCAGAAAATCTCCTAAAAGCACCCCTAATTGGAACAAATATCAATAAAATTTATTTTGGAATTTATGATGATACCCAAGTAAATAAACCCAAAGAAATTTTAGAATATGATATTATTCAAGAAAAAACCAATATTCTAAAGGAAGAAATTAATTTTTTGACTAATAATTTATTTTCACCTATCCATTACCCAAAAATAAATAAATATTTCAAATCATTTGAAGAATTTTTTGTGAATAAATGGAATATATGTATTGACCACGCAATTGAATATCTAGAATTGGAAAATAAGGTCATATTTTCTTATTATATTTGTGGTGATCAGAAAAAGAATTGTATTTTAGTAACAGATAAAAATTTCAGAATTCTTTTGAAGGATGAATTAATTGAAAATAAGAAACTAGGTTATCTTACGTTTCAAGTTTATCAAAACTTTTTGATTTATATCAAAAACAAAAATGAATTGAAAGTTTATGAAATATCTTAAGAATATCATTTTAATGAGTATATTTTGCTTTGGTTTCCAAACCGCAAAAGCAAATGGCTTAGACTCACTAGGCCTTAAAAAAGAAAATAATATAACTTTTCTTGTATACAAGGTGGATCCTAACCAAACCTTATTCAATGTTTTGCAAAAATATAATATCTCCTTTGCTGAATTTAAAAAATTTAATGAATTCACTGAAATTCCGCTTAAAGAAGGTGATATCGTATTCATTCCTTTGCATTATTTAGAGGAGAAAAAAACGGAATTAGTAGTGATTAAATCCCCACAAGAAAAAGAAGAAGAAAAAGCAAATTCAGGACCAAAAACTCATCTAGTTGAGGTCAATCAAGGTCTACTAACTGTTGCTAATTTGTATAACGTAACCATGCAACAAATTCGAAATTGGAATAATTTAAGTATCGATAAATTAAGTCCAGGACAAAAATTAATCGTTGAAGATCCTTCGAAATTTACTGAGGTTGCTGAAACAAATTCAATCGCTGAAAAATTTAAAGACAAAAAAGTAGTGGAAATTGGCATTGCTGAACTAATTGAAGTTCCAGATAATTCAGGGAAATTCTTAGCTCTACACCAAACAGCACCAGTAGGCACCTCAATTTTAGTTACTAACCTAGCAAATAAAGAAAGTATTTGGGTAAAAGTAGTTGGAAAACTTCCCAATAATGGCTCAAAAACGATTATTAAAATCTCCTCAAAGGCATTTGAAAAATTAAATGCTATCGACAAAAGAATTCGTGTTGAGACCTCATATTTATTACCTTAATTATGCCAAGAAAAAAAAGACCCATTACATTTAGCAATGTTATTTTTGAAATAATGTTCACTCTTTCATACCCATTTATTGCACTTTTCTCTTTAATTGTCACCATCATTGTTTGGTTTTTTTCATTAATTTCAAATTTCATTTCAAGAATTGTGCGTAAATGAAGCAGAAAATAGGCCAATTATTAGAAGCTAAATTTGAAAAATATAACCAACCGGAATTTATTGAATCTGACCCCATCTCAATTCCACACCTTTTTTCCAAAAAACAAGATATTGAAATCATGGGTTTTTGGATTTCAATATTATCTTGGGGCCAACGTTCCTCAATCATAAATAGTGGAAAAAAATTAATAGAATTAATGGATGGTGCACCGCATGATTTTATCCTCAATCACCAAGAAACTGATTTAAAAAAATTTGAAAATTTCAAACATAGAACCTTTCAATTCCCAGATACCCTTTATTTTTTAGAATTTCTAAAATTTCATTATTCAAATCATTCTAGTTTAGAAGATGCATTTTTACCTGGGAATTTTTCAAAATTTGAGAATACAGAAAATCATTTAAATCATTTTTATCAATATTTTTTCAGTTTAGAATATTATTTAAATCGAACAAAAAAGCATATCGCCTCCCCCAATAAGAATTCTGCTTGCAAACGGTTAAACATGTACCTCCGTTGGATGGTAAGAAAGGATTCGAATGGCGTAGATTTTGGTTTATGGAATAATATTCGTCCTGACCAATTGGTTTGTCCATTAGATGTACACGTACACCGCGTAGCATCAGAATTTAAGCTTGTTAGCCAAGGACCTACCAATTGGAAAATGGCAGTAGAATTGACCAATAACCTTAAAAGATTAGATCCTTCAGATCCAGTCAAATATGATTTTGCCTTATTTAGTCTAGGGATTTACGAAAACTTTTAATTGATGTTTCCCTGATTTCAATACTAAATTATTCCAATTATTATTTTCAATCTCCTCCCCATTCAAAACAATTTTTTTAGGGTTAAGGTGTAATAATACTAATTTCGCTTCCACATTTCCTGGAATAGTGAAATCAAAAGATAATTGTCCTTCCCCAAAATTTTGGTATTTCCCTTCAATACCACCATGAATGGTCGGCGCAAGAATTTTTGCATTTTGCAGACTTCCCATTTGAGGTTTAATTCTCATCATTCTACCTCCAGGTATCATTGGCTGAATTCCCCACATATAACGAACGATTATATTGGCAGGTGCAGCACCCCAAGCATGATTCCAATCTAAATTGGGTTTATATTTTTCATCCCAGGCCTCTAAAGTCATGGTTGACCCTACAGCAATCATATTCCACCAAGATCGATCATGCTTGGCGGTCATCAATTCCAAGGCATAATCCGGCTCATTGGCTTTATATAAGCCCTCCAACAAATATTGCGAACCATACACACTACAAGCCATCCCCCTAGTTTTAATAAATTCTACTACAGCTTTCTTCCTCTCCTCTGGCACAATATCAAATGCCAATACCATCATATTCGCATGCAAAGAAGCATGGTCCGTTCCTTCCCCATCAACATATCGCTGATTCTCCTCATCATATAATTTCGAATTAATACTCTCCTTTACCTTTTTGGCAATTTCTTCGAATAATTTTTCATCCGAATTATTTTCTAATAATTTGGCAAATTCTCGCATAATCTCCATATTATGATAGAAAAAAGCATTGACAACCGTATTAATCTCTGTAAATTCATAGCCATCCCTCTCCCCATCGATATTCAAATCCAATTCTTTTCCATTTCTTGATTTATTTCCCGGTGGCCAATCTACAATATCTCTCATGTTAGCCTTCGGATCCTTAAATCCTAATTTTGCACGATATTCTGGGGTATTATTAACTGAATAAACGGAAATTAACCCATCCTCTCTTCGCAAATCCATTAAGGTTTTATACTTCAAATCCTGATAGTATTTTTCAATTAATTCAGAATTTCCGGTATATAAATAATCTTGGTAAAACATCATGGCTACATGTAATTGCCATTCAGTAGGCCAAGTCGGATTATCCATAAAATACTCCAAGGTCTTTCTAGCAATCATATATTCCCTATCCGTACTAAAATGACTTAATTGATTGATATAAGCATCTGCCTCATAGGGAATCCTTTCTCGATCCCCATCCAAATAATAACCAGAAAACGAACTAGCTTTCATGGTATATTTGCAAATATCCCAAACCTGATTCAATACCGTATCGGAACTAAAAAAATCAGACTGATTTTCTTCAAAATAACTAAAATATGCCTCCTGATAAATATCCTCCTTTTTAATTGGCTCAGCACCTTCAATTTCACAATAACGAAAAGGAAGAATTACAGGGAATTCCTCTGGCATTCGAACTGCCATTGAACGGGTATTTCTTTCATCTGGCTGTATTTTTAATTGATAGGAATTTTTACCTTTTTTTACTGAAAGAAAAATTTCCTTTGTGCGAATATTTCCCCCAGGATGTAAATTTATTTTTCCATCCAGGAGCTGCTCTCCTAATCGAATTAATATCTCTCCATCCTCTTTGGCATTATAGTCTAACAGGATTGTTCCAAATGCAGCTTTTCCAAAATCAAAAAACTGAATATTATTTTCAATTAGTTTTTTGATTTTAGGAGGAACCCTTTCAACTTGAAAAATATTCGTAGAGGAAATCAAATCCTTTCTTCCGGTAATTTTAAAGGATTGAATTTCTGAATAAGGTGAGGAATTTCCCTTTTCATCCCAAATTCTTAATCTCCAATAATATTCTCTATTTGGAACTAAATCAATTCCCAGATAAGAAATATCGGCTGATTCCGAAGAATTCACCTTCCCTGAATCCCATCTATCCCCTTTATAATTTTCAATACCTTCGATAGTAGAAGAAACTAAAATTTGATAGGCTTTTTGTTGAGGAATATCATTTGGCACTAACCATCCAAATTCCGGATTAGAATCATTGATCATTGCATTTTTGGGCATTCGAATATTTTCTACGGTTAATCCAAAGGGTAAATTAATTTGACTAAAACAAAAAAAAGGAAATAAAATACCGAATAAGAGAAAAATTATAGATTTCATAGGGCTTAGAAAGAACTAATTCATTCAAATTAACTAATTTTAAAATAATAAGAAAAATAAGCATGGGATATAATCATATTACAATAAAAAACTCCAGAAATGAATCCATAACAATTAATCCCGATGCAGGTGCTGGTTTAATCTCATTTAAAAAACTCCTTGATGGGAATTTAGAGGAAATGATTGAAATTCCAGATGTTGATAAATATGAATTAAAAAACAATCCCTTTCATCCTAGTTCGTTTCTTTTTCCTTTTCAAAACCGGGTAAGAAATGGAAATTATTCATTTTTAGGGAAAAATTACCAATTAAAAATAAATGAAACTGATTTAAATAATGCCATTCATGGCTTTATCGACCAATCTATTTTTTCAGTAAAAGAAATTCGAGAAAATTCCATCCAATTAGAATTTAATTATGATGGAAATATACAAGGTTATCCCTTTCCTTTTCTTTTTCAAGTCAAATATGAATTGGAGGAAACAGGAGATTTAGGAATCTATTTCGAAATAAAAAATTCAGGAAAAACTTCTCTTCCATTTTCCTTTGGCTGGCATCCCTATTTTAAATGGAAGGATAAATCCCCTAAAGACTTAAGCATTAAATTCAATCCCAAGTTAAAATTCCTTTCAGATACGCAAATGATCCCTTTGGAAGGAATTGATATGAATGGAAAAAGTATTTTTAATTTAAATAAAGAAAATTTAGACAATATTTTTTCGTTATCTAATAATGTAGCTACACATCAAATTGAAATGTTTGAAACCTCGCGACCAGATTCTAAACTTATTCTTGAATTTCCCAATAAAGATTTCAATTATTGTTGCGTTTTTATTCCCGAAAATTTTCAATCAGTAGCCATTGAGCCTCTTACGGGTAATACAGATTGTTTTAATACAGAGGAAGGTTTAAAAATTTTAAAACAAAATGAGGTTTTTAAAACCCAGATATTTTGTAAATTTAAGATATGAAATTAAGTAGTATATTTATTTTTATAATAATCAGTACCCTTTCTGTTCAGGGTAACCAATTAATAGACTCAACCACTTCTAAAAAAGATTCCTTATATAATTTGGAAAAACCTCATTGGAAAAAGAAATTTTCAACAGGAGTGAATTTAAATCAGGCTAGTTTTAGCCAAAACTGGAAGGCCGGTGGATCCAATTCTTTTGCAGCAGCTTGGTTTTTAAAACAACATTCTGAATTAGAAAATTTAGGATGGCGTTTTGCTAGTGACGTAGACGTTCAATTAGGTTTTATTCGAAATAAATCTAATCCATTTAGAAAATCTGTTGATCGAATTTATTATGAATTCAAGGCAGGATATCGTCTTTCTCAGAAATGGGACTTTTATGGCTCTACCAACTTTCAATCTCAATTTTTATCGGGATTCAAATATGATTTTAAAAGAAAAGATGGTTCCGTAATAGATTCCTTAATTTCTTCCACTTTTTCACCTGCTTATTTAACTACTTCCATGGGTTTTGAAGTGCATCCAAATAAGGAATATTATACCCGATTTGGTATAGGAACGCTTAGACAGACCTTTGTTTTAGATCGAAGAATTTCAGATGCAGGTTTATATGGATTGGCAAAGCCGGGAGATCGTGTTAGAAATCAATTCGTCCTACAATTTCTAATAAATATGAACAAAGATATCATGGAGAATGTGAATCTTCAGGCAAGATATACAGGTCAATATGATTATTTCAAAATTGAAGACCCTAATTCTTATGTACATCGAATAGATGCAACCGTCACCATGAAGGTTAATAAATATTTAAACGCCAATCTTCAAACAATTTTATTTAGAGATCGAGATCAAGATATTAAATGGCAATTCTCTCAAGCCATTTCCCTTGGTTTAGTATATAGATTGGATAATTATTAATTAAGGGAAGAGTGAAGAGGGAAGAGTGAAGAGGGAAGAGTGATGAACTGCGAGCGGCTGCCGCTCGTAATTCGTAGTTCGTAACTCGTAATTCACAGTTCAAAACCGACTCTATTCTTATACCTTTGTAAAACTAATTCAAGGATTCCATCTTTAAGTCCAACATCTGGAACGATCATTTCTTGAGCTCTAGCGGCTTCCATTGCCGTAATATAAATCTTGGAAGCTGGAACAATGACATCAGCACGGTCAGCATTCATACGCAGATGATTGATTCTTTCTTTAATTCCTAAACCTTCGATATAGGCAAGTCTAGATTTCATTTCTTCAAGAGAAATCATTTTATCCTCAGAATCATTGGGAAGTACATCGTATAATTTATTAATATTTCCACCAGTACCGATAGAAGAAAATTTTCCGGGCACCAGGGTAATTTGCTTTTCAACCCATTGCTGCATTTTTTCCCAATCTCCCAATTTTTCTCTTCCTTCCAATAAACGTACTGATCCAATCTTAAAGGATTTACAAGCAATTTTTTCAAGTTCTTTATAAATATTGATTTCAGTAGAACCTCCACCAACATCCACATGAATATAATTCTTCTTTGGATCCATGAATTTCAAAACCACTCGATTAATTAATTCTGCCTCTTTCACTCCATCAATTACATGAATTCTCATATCTAAAATCTTATGAATTCTTGTAACCACATCGGAGGAATTATCGGCCTCACGCATAGCAGATGTTGCACAGATATGATAATCTTTGACCTCATGTAATTCCATGAGCATTTTAAAGGCATTTAATAATTTAAAAATTCTTACTTCAGATTCAGCAGAAATACGGTTATTAATAAAAACATCATGTCCCAATCTTAATGCAAACCGAACATATTCGACTTTTTTGAAAGATCCATCCTCCAGAACACTAGAGATTTGAAGCCTTGCAGCATTGGAACCTATGTCTATCGCAGCAAATTTCATTTAGTTAAGTTTATGAATGTAATCCAAATTTAGTATTTTTAATTTGAAAAGTTCTAGGAAACACAATAATTCCTTTTTTTTCTAGTTCTTTATTTAAACCGGAATAAATATATATGAATAATTCAATTCTTTGGGCGGATGATGAAATCGATTTACTCAAGCCATATTTAATATTTTTAGAATCTAAAGGATTGAAGGTAACAGCCGTAAATTCTGGAGCAGATGCTATTGAACAATTAGAAAACACGAATTTTGATCTTCTTTTTTTGGATGAAAATATGCCAGGAATGAATGGATTAGAGGTAATAGAACATACCAAACAAATTCGTCCGAACCTTCCAATAATTATGATTACCAAATCAGAGGAAGAATCACTAATGGAAGAGGCAATTGGCTCTAAGATTGCAGATTATTTAATTAAGCCCCTTAATCCGAATCAATTATTACTTTCAGTAAAAAAAATATTAGAGAAAAAGAAATTAGAAGAAGAAAAAACAAATTTAACCTACCAACAAGAATTCAGAAATCTTTCCATGCGATATCAATCTTATTTAAACGCAGAGGAATGGGTTGAAATTTATAAAAAACTGACTTTTTGGGATTTAGAAATTGACAGAACTGAGAATAAATCTATGGCAGAGGTTCTTCTCTCTCAAAAAGAAGAAGCCAACCAGCATTTTTCAAATTTTGTTGAAGAGAACTATGTGGATTGGCTAAATAAGCCCGATGAGGAAACTCCCCTACTTTCACATCTTATGATGCGCAAATTGGTATTTCCAAAATTGGAAGAAAATAATCCATTATTCTTTATTCTTATTGATAATTTGCGGTACGACCAATGGGAAACGCTTGAATCAACTATTTCAGATTATTTTCAGATAAAAGAAGATAAAATGTATTTCTCTATCCTTCCCACTACCACTGCCTATGCTAGAAATAGTATTTTCGCAGGTATGATGCCATCTGAAATCCAGAAAAAATATCCCGATAAATGGGTAGAGGATTCAGGAACTACCGACGAAGAGGGCTTCAATAACAACGAAGAATTTTTCTTAAACGAACAATTAAAAAGATTAAAGATAAATTTTAAATCCTCTTATCATAAAATTGTCCACCAACATCAAGGTAAAAATTTAGTAGATAATTTTCAAAAATTGATGAACAATGATTTAAATGTGATCATTTTCAATTTTGTGGATATGCTATCCCATGCTAGAACAGATATTGCAATGATTAAAGAATTAGCACCGGATGAATCTGCCTATCGCTCCTTAACCTTATCCTGGTTTTTACATTCTCCCTTATTTGATCTATTAAAAAAGATTCAAAATAAAAAAGGTAGAATAATCATCACCACAGATCATGGAATGACGCGTGTAAATACCCCAATTAAGATTATTGGAGATAAAAATACCAATACTAACCTTCGATATAAATTAGGCAAAAATCTAAATTATGATAAATCGAATAAATTAATGGTTGTTAAAAATCCTGA
>CAZVFE010000046.1:0-13885 GCA_964626405.1 uncultured Cytophagales bacterium
AGAATAGACTATCTTTGTAGGATAATTTCGACTAAAAAATTTAGATAAACGTGAAAAATTTGATTTTAGAGGCTTGGGAAAAGCCAGAATTAAGAAAAGAAAGCCAGGTAATTGAAGCTATTGAAAAGGTAGTTGAAATGGTGGACAAAGGAGAATTAAGGGTTGCAGAACCCCTATCGAATGGTGATTGGCAGGTAAATGAATGGGTTAAAAAGGCCATTGTAATGTATTTTCCGATTAGAAGCATGGAAGTTCAGGAGGTTGGAATCTTTGAATACCATGATAAAATGAAATTAAAATCAAATTATAAAGAATTAGGGGTAAGAGTAGTTCCTCCTGCTGTAGCACGATATGGGGCCTATTTATCCAAAGGAACGATATTGATGCCCTCCTATGTGAATATTGGAGCTTATGTAGATGAAGGAACCATGGTGGATACTTGGGCTACAGTTGGATCATGCGCACAGATTGGAAAGAATGTCCATTTATCTGGAGGTGTAGGAATTGGAGGAGTATTAGAACCCCCACAAGCTGCTCCTGTGATTATTGAAGATGGGGCCTTTATTGGTTCAAGATGTATTGTGGTTGAAGGGGCTAGAATTGGAAAAAAAGCAGTATTAGGAGCGGGTGTTACCATTACTGGATCTTCAAAAATCATTGATGTAAGTGGAGATGAGCCGGTAACTTATATCGGTTATGTACCTGAAAACTCTGTTGTAATCCCTGGCTCAATAACTAAAAAATTCCCTGCTGGAGAATTTAATGTGCCGTGTGCCTTAATCATTGGCAAGAGAAAAGAATCTACAGACTTAAAAACATCCCTTAATCAGGCATTAAGAGATAATGATGTAGTAGTTTAAGTCGATAAATAAGCTTAATTTTATACCCGGTAGTAATTTAAACCTATCGGGTATTTTTATTTATATGGAAGAATCAATCAAATTAGGTAGATACAATCACCTACGCGTAATTAAACAAGTTGAGTTTGGTATGTATTTAGACGGAGGTCTAGATGAGATCTTAATTCCCAATTCTTATATTCCAGAAGGAACTAAAGTAGATGATTATATTGATGTATTCCTTTACAGAGACTCAGAGGATAGAATTATTGCCACAACGTGGAAACCTTTTGCTCAGGTAGGAGAATTCGCTTATTTAAAGGCAAAACAAGTGAATGATAAAGGGGTTTTCCTGGATTGGGGACTTGTAAAAGATCTAATGGTACCATTCGGACAACAATCACATAAAATGGTGGAAGGAAGATCTTATTTAGTTTATGTTTATATCGATGAACAAACCGACCGAATTGTCGCATCTGCAAAAATTGAAAAATTCTTCCCCTTATTTGAAGATCAAGCTGAGAATCTCGCAGAAGGAGAGAGAGTCGAAGTTATTCCTTTTCAAGCTACAGAATTAGGTTACAAATGTCTAATTAACAATTGTAAAATTGGACTTTTATTCAAAAATAAAGTATTTACAAAAATAAATTTGGGTGAAAAAATCAATGTTTACATTTCTAAAATTCGTGAAGATGGGAAGATTGATTTAAGTTTACAATTAGAACATTTCTCCAGAATGACCACTCAAACGGAAGTCGTATTAAATGCTCTAAAAAATAACAATGGGATCTTATATCTCCATGATAAGAGTCCTTCCGAGGATATCCAACATCAGCTTTCAATGTCTAAAAAAGACTTTAAAAAAGCGATTGGAATCCTGTATAAAAATAAACAAATTAAAATAGATTCAGATAAAATTTTCCTTTTGTAAACAATAAAAAATACAAATGTAAATTGTATTTTAAAAAGTTATTTTTATTTTTGTAAACATACTATTTTACATTAATAACATGACTTTAACGGAAAAGATAGAATTGTTAATTAGAAAAAGACAATTAACGCCCACACAATTTTCAGAATTGATTGGAATACCACGGTCAAATGTATCGCATATTTTATCCGGACGCAATAAGCCTAGTTTGGATGTAGTACAAAGGATATTGAATGCTTTTCCAGAGATTATTGTAGAGTCATTTTTATTTGAGGATCGTGATTTAGCCTTTGATAGTCCAATACAAGAGGAATCGAAGCAAGAGATAAAAGTAAATCCTATTGAAAAAGTGGAGACCGAGATAGGACCAGTTTCAAAAGTGGAGTCTAAACCTCAGCAACCTGGACTATTTGATGCTCCGATTGAATCGCCGCGAGAATCCGTTAAAAATATTTCGGTGGACACAAATACGGATAAAGAGATTCTCAGGCCACAAGAAGATACTGCTCAAAATATACCTAATCCTGGCGCTCAAAGTATTGAACTACCTTCGAAAGTAAGTTCTCATGTATATAAGAAAATTGAGCGTGTCATAATTTTCTATTCAGATGGTACTTTTTCTGAGAGTAAGCCAAGTTCATAATTAGTTTTCCACAAATTATCCACAGTTGTGGACAAATGTTTATTTCTTTTTGTGATAATTATAAATTTCAAATTATTTCCACATTTTTTGTTTCTATATCCACATGGAATGTGGATAATTTGTGGATAAGTAATGATTTTTTTGTCGAAAAAATTGGTTAAATTTAATTTTCATTAAAAATATAGAATATGGATAAGATTGATTCTCTTAATCAGGTAGCTAAATTTCATCAAACGTTTGGAGCTCCAATATTGGAAAAACCAACTATTCCTGATGCAAATAGGTCTGAATTAAGGGTAAGTCTATTACAGGAAGAATTAAATGAATTAAAGCAAGCCATTTTAGATAATGATTTGGTAGAGGTGGCTGATGCATTGTGTGACCTTCAATATGTACTTTCCGGTGCGGTATTAGAGTTTGGATTAGGGGAAAAATTTGTTGAATTATTCAATGAAGTACAAAGATCGAATATGTCTAAGGCTTGTTCAAGTTTAGAGGAAGCAGAAAAAACAGTAACCTATTATAAGGAAAAAGATGGTACGGAGGCTGAGATAAAAAAAGATGGTGATGTATATAAGGTTTACCGAATTTCCGACAATAAAGTATTAAAATCGATTAATTATTCTCCTGCTGACTTAAAGTCTATTTTAGAAAAATGATTAAAATATTATTAATTGAAGATGAGGTAAAGACAGTTCAATCCTTGAAATTAGGATTGGAGGAGAACGGATTTTATGTTAATGTGGCATATGATGGGGAAATGGGAAGACAATTGGCTTTAAGAAATGATTATGATTTAATTATTTCAGATTTAATTATTCCAGGAATTAATGGATTGGAATTATGTAAATCATTAAGAAAGGAAGGCTTAGAGACTCCTATTTTGATGCTAACAGCCTTGAATTCAACAGAGGAAAAGATTGAGGGATTGGAAGCGGGAGCGGATGATTATTTGGGAAAACCTTTTGATTTTAAGGAATTTTTGGCTCGAGTAAAAGCCTTATTAAGAAGAAGTTTGAAAGGCGTGAATAATTCCAATAAATTGGTTTTTCAGGATTTAGAATTAGATATTGAAAATAAATCTGTTCACCGTAATCAGCAATTAATTAATTTAACAGTTAAAGAATTTCAATTATTGGAATATTTAATGCGAAATCAAGGAAAAGTGGTTTCTAAATCTGAAATTGCGGAAAAAATCTGGGAAATGGAGGAGGAAAATACGAATTTAGTGGAAGTATACGTAAATTATTTACGTAAAAAGGTAGATAAAAACTTTGACCAAAAACTCATACATACTCAATTTGGGATGGGATATGTATTAAGATCCGAATAAAACATGCAAATACGCAGTAAACTTACTATTCAGTTTGCTATTTTAGTGACCGCCATTTTATTGGTTTCCTATTTGTTTATTTATTTTTTTACTAAGAGGAATTATGAGGAAAATTTCTATGGAAGATTGCGTTCAAAGGCCAATTCTACGGCGGAATTATTAGTAAATATTGAAAATCCTGACCCCAGTAAATTATTAAGAATCCGAGATAATTCTAATAAAGATCTTTTATTCAAACAAAATATAGCTGCCTATGATTCTTGTTTTGAGCGAATATATCTCGCAAATGATACCATTCCCTTGTATGTGGATGCCAATACGGTAAAAGAGGTATTAAATAAAAAAGAGATTAAAATTCAAAGAGGGGATATGCAAATTTTAGGATTATCCTATTTGACTCCTTCCGGAAATTTAATTCTTTTTACTGGTGCAGTAGATGAATTTTCTAATGAAAATATCAAAAATTTACAAAATATCTTATTAGCCTTATTTTTATTATTTATCATTATTGTTGTTGGCTCAGGTTATATTTTTGCTGGGGCGGCATTAAACCCAATATCCAAACTGATTAGTCAGGTAAACCGATTATCCGTAAATAAATTAGAGGAGCGACTATCTGCTACGGAAAAAAAGGATGAAATCGGGAAAATGATTGAAACAATTAATGAATTATTAAACCGCATAGAACAAGCCTTTAACCTGCAAAAAACCTTTATTTCTAATGTATCGCATGAATTAAAGAACCCCTTAACCAAGATTTCAGCACAACTTGAGGTGGCTTTATTGAGTAAAAGAGAAACGGAGGAATATGTAAAAACTATTGAATCTGTTTTGGAGGACACCCAAGAATTGGCCAAAATTACGGAATCCTTATTGGAATTAAATAAAATAAGGGTAAATGACTATATCAAGCATTTTAAACCCCTTAGAATAGATGAAATCCTATTAGATGCACGTTCTTATGCCATGAAATTAGATAAGCGCTATAAGGTTAGTATAAATGTGGATAATTTTCCAGAGAATGAAGAATTATTAATTGTGAATGGAAATGACCATTTATTAGTCACAGCATTCAAAAATTTGATTGAAAATGCTTGTAAATTCTCCAATGATCAAAAGGCAGAGATTGAATTTAAAATACTAGAATCAGAGAAAAAAATTTGCATTTCGATTATCAATCAGGGAAAAGGAATTGCCAAGGGCGAATTAAAAAATATCTTTCAACCATTTTATCGATCTGAGAAAACGGCCAATACCAAGGGCTATGGAATTGGTTTATCTTTAGTTGAGAAAATTATTGAAATCCATCAGGGAGAAATTCATGTAGAATCGATTGAAAACGAGAGAACCATATTTAGCGTAGAATTAGGAATATAACCAGGAATATCCCTCTTTAATCTTATTTATAATTTGTTGTATAATTTATATTATGTTAAATAGAAAGGTAAATATCGTATAAAAAAATATAGTACGTATCTCCTACGTACTATATTTATCTATTTCTAAAATTAAGAATCTCTTAAAGTTTTTCTAATTCTTTTTTGATTTGATCAACAATTTCTTGAACTGCTGCATCATTTTGAGACGCTATATATTTTTCAAAATAAGGAATTGCATTATTATAGTATTCCTTAATTTGATTTGTATAGTTTCCAGATTCTTTATTATAAGTATCAATATCCATAGAATTCAATACTTGCTTGATTTCTTGTGCATAGTTGAAATAAAGAGCTCCTAATTGGTATAATGCATCTGCATAATTCGGATCGATTGTTAGAGCCTTTTTATAATAAGATGCTACTTCATCTCTTAAGACATCATATTGCTTTTTATCGTCCTCTAATTTAGCTTGAAGAGTAGAAATATCTCCTGTTTCAGTCTGGAACTTTTTTAAGGTTTCTTTTCTTTCATTTAAGGTAGCCGTAAATTCTTCAATATCACGCTTGTAACCGTCGACCAATTGTTGAATTTGCTTTCTTGCTGCTGAGGAAATATTTTGCTTTAATTTAGCTTCATTTTTTTTCAATTCTTCCTTATAAGCATCAATTTGATCTTGGGTGGATTGAATTCTTCCATTTAAATCTTTCTCTTTTCTTTCAGCATTTTGTACAGTAGAGATATTGTCTTTAATTTCAGACATATCTTTTCTTTCAATCATGATTCCCAGGTTTACCAAAGAAACTACATCATTTGGATTTTCAGCAATTGCATTCTTTAAAAAATCTTTTGCTTCATTATCTCTTTTAAATTGAACAAAATAATTAAATTTTGTTCCTAATAAATCTTTATTTGTAGGGTAAACCTCTAATGCAGCATTCACAGCTTGAATAGCCTTATCTTCTAATGCTTTTTTATCACTTTCATTTTCAGCTTTTGAAGCCATTACAGAATAGATATCCCCTACTGAGTATAAAATGGATAAATCTTTACCTCCATTAGCTGCATATCTTTGATAGGCTTCTAGGGCTTGATCATTCATTGAATTCGTTAATTGAGCTGATACCCCTGCATACATAGCTGACATTGTATCTTTTGGACTCAAATTAGAGGATTTCCAAATCAATTCATAAGCTTTTGAATAGTTTTGGTTTTGGTAATTGAATACCCCTAGATTTAAGAATGCTGTTGAAAGTTGGGAACGTCCTACCCCTTCAACAGGTGTATTCAACAATGCATTTGCTTCTTCTGCTTCTTTAACTGGCTTTCCTTTTTTGTCAACCATCTCGGTTACTTTTTTCAATTCAGCTTCAGCTTGATATCCTGCATTTTCGACGGATAAAGCAAAACTTGAATCTTGGAATACAGCAATAGCAATTAGCGCTTTAGCTCTATCTAAATAGCTAGAGGCTTTATCTGGCTTAGCCTCAATTGATTTATCAGCTTTTTCTAAATCAGCTTTTAAACCATCTTTTTGTGCTTGAACTAGTGGGTCCACTGCATCTTGTGAAATTGCAGAAAAGGATAAAAATAATCCAGCGCAAGCAATTAGTAATTTTTTCATTGTTTTAATTTAATTGTTGTTTCTATTCTTGATTTTCTTGGTTTTCATCATTCTCAGGAGCATCATTTGAATCATTTGATTCATTTGTTTCATTTGAAACCTCCCCTACTTGTCCTTCTAGGATTGCTTCATTTTCTTCTTCTGCTGAGGATTCTATATCTATTTTAGTAACAGAAGATATCTCATCCGTTTCATTCTTTAAACGAATTAGTTTCACCCCTTGCGTATTTCTACCCATTACTCTAAGTTCAGCGACAGAGGTTCTAATTAAGATTCCAGCTTTGGTAATTATCATTAAATCGTTGGAATCTTTCACTTCTTTGATTGCAACCAAAGAACCTGTTTTTTCGGTAATATTCAAGGCCTTAACTCCTTTACCACCACGGTTTGTCAGTCTATAATCTTCTACCTCAGAACGCTTACCAAAGCCTTTTTCGGATACAACTAAAAGTTGTTGATTTTCAGGATCTGAAACACAAACCATACCAATTACCATTTCATTTTTGATAGATTCATCAATCCAAATACCTTTTACTCCGGCAGCCGAACGGCCCATTGGACGCACTCTATGTTCTTCAAAACGAACAGAACGTCCGGTATTGGTTGCAATAACTATTTGATTTTCACCATTTGTTAGAGCTACATCTAATAATCTATCTCCTTCACGGATAGTTATGGCGATGATACCATTCTGACGAGGTCTTGAATAAGCTTCTAAAGAAGTTTTCTTGATAGTACCATCTTGGGTACACATTACGATGAAATTATTTTGGATATAATCTTCATCTTTTAAGTTTTTAACATTGATTACAGAACGAATTGAATCTCCACTTTCAATATTAATTAAATTTTGAATTGGTCGACCTTTAGAGGTTTTTGAACCTTCTGGTACGGAATATACTCTTAGCCAAAAACATTTTCCGTTTTCGGTAAAGATTAATAACCAATTATGCATGGTTGCAGAGAAAAGATGCTCTGTATAGTCGTCGTCTTTAGTAGCAACCGCTCTGGAGCCTACTCCTCCCCTTCCCTGAGCTTTATATTCAATTATTGGAGTTCTTTTGATATAACCTTGTGCTGAAATTGTAATTAACATTTCATCATCGGCAATCATATCTTCTACAGAGAATTCATCATCAGACATATTGATCTGTGTTCTTCTTTCATCTCCATAGCGTTCTTTCATTTCATTCAATTCAGATTTAATGATTTCAAGCTGTCTTTCAGGTTTAGCAAGAATATCTTCTAAATCATCAATTGTTTTCATGATTTCAGCGTATTCATTATTAATTTTATCTCTTTCCAGACCAGTCAAACGCTGTAAACGCATTTCCAAGATCGCTTTTGCTTGGATTTCAGAAAGATTAAATTGTTTCATTAATCCATCTTGCGCCTCATTTGGATCCTTTGAGTTTCTAATTAAAGCAATAACAGCATCTAAATTATCTAATGCGATAATGAAACCTTCTAAGATATGTGCTCTTTTTCTTGCTTCTCTTAATTCATAATTCGTTCTACGGACAATTACTTCATTTCTATGTTCAACAAAATGATGAATTAAATCCTTTAAATTCAAGGTTTGTGGTCTTCCTTTAACTAAAGCCACATTGTTAACAGAGAAAGATGATTGTAAGGCAGAGAATTTATATAGATTATTTAAAACTACATTCGGTACACAATCGCGCTTAAGATCAAAAACAATTCTCATACCCTGACGATCCGACTCATCTCGAATTTCAGAAATACCTTCAATTTTCTTATCGTTAACTAGGTCAGCACATTGTTTGATTAAGGAAGCCTTATTGACCATATACGGAATTTCCGTAACGATGATTTGTTCCTTACCCGTTTTCGATGTTTCAAATGTTGCATTTCCTCTTACTACTACCCTTCCTCTACCTGTCTCAAATGCATCAATAATCCCCTTAATACCGTAGATTGTTCCTCCTGTTGGAAAATCAGGAGCTTTGATATACTGCATCAATTCTTGAATGGTAATATCTCTATTATCGATATAGGCCGTAATTCCATCTACAACCTCTGTTAGGTTATGTGGAGCCATATTGGTTGCCATACCAACAGCAATACCTGAGGTACCATTCAATAATAAATTTGGAATCTTGGAGGGTAAAACTGTAGGCTCACTCAAAGAATCATCAAAATTCGGCTGAAAATCAACTGTTTCCTTTCCTAAATCACCTAACATTTCATCCGCAATTCGCTTCAACCTCGCTTCGGTATAACGCATCGCAGCTGGTGAATCACCATCCACCGATCCAAAGTTACCTTGTCCGTCTACCAATGGATAACGTAAAGACCAATCTTGGGCCATTCTTACCATTGTATCGTATACAGAGGCATCTCCATGGGGGTGATATTTACCCAAAACCTCCCCTACAATACGTGCAGATTTTTTATAAGATTTATTGTAAGCAACACCTAGCTCATCCATTCCGTATAAAACACGACGGTGAACTGGCTTTAAACCATCTCTTACGTCTGGCAAAGCTCTTGAAACGATAACAGACATTGAATAATCAATGTATGCTCCTCGCATTTCATCCTCAATATTTATTGGGATAATATTTGAATCTAAAGACATATTTTAATCTTAAAATTGAATAGTAATGGCCAATTGTAATTTTCGAAATAAGTATAATTTTCTAGGCCAATTTTTCTTTAACAAAAATGCAAAAAAAATGAAAAATTTCAAAGCAAATTTGTCCAAATTTTAGGGCTATTTTGAAGTTTTTTGTCCTTTTTTTGAAGATTCACGAATGATTAATTCAGTTGGAAGAATTTCTACCCTATTTTGGCTCAAAATCTCCTTATTTTCAATCTGTTCAATAAGTAAATCAATCGCTAGTTTTCCGATTTTTTCAAGTGGTTGGGAAACTGAACTTATGGATGGGCTGAAGGCCTCACAAATTGGTTCATTATTAAAACTTACAATCATGACCTGTTCAGGAATTTGAATCCCCATCTCTCGTAATTGAATAGCAACTCCAATGGCAAGTCTATCTGACACAATCACGATCGCATCTGGGGGATTAGATTGAGCCATTAAGTCTTTTGTTAATTTTCTAGCTGATTCAGAATCATAATCTGAATAAACAATTAAGTTATCCTCCACAGACATTCCTGCCTCCAGAAGCGCTAATTTATAGCCCTCAACACGTTGGTTACTCACATTTACACTCCTCGGGCCTGCCAAGAAGGCAATCCTCTTTGCTCCATTTTCAATCAAATGCTTGGTTGCATCCTTACTGGCTAAAACATTGTCTACTAGAACTTTAGATGTTAATATTTCTTCCGTATCACGATCAAAAAAGACCATGGGTAAACCTCTTTTTTGTAGTTTTATTAAATGGTCAAAATTTTCAGTTTCCCTCGAAAGTGAAATAATTATCCCTTCTACCTGAGTACGAATTAAATTTTGAATATTACGAATCTCATTTTGATAAGATTCTGAAGTTTGTGTAATGAATAAAGAATAACCTTTTGCTGTAGCGGCCTCTTCAATATACTTCATTACTGTTGAGAAAAAATAATAACCTAAATCAGGAACAACTAAACCGATCGTTTTCGTCTTGCTTTTTACCAAGGAAGTAGCAATACTATTTGGTTGATAATCCAATTCCTCCGCAAGGTCTAAAACTGCCTTTTTGGTATCAGGATGAATATCCGGCATATCCCTCATAGCTCTAGAAACTGTTGCTACAGAGACATTCAAAATTCTCGCCAAATCTTTAATGGTAATCTGTTGACTCATCTATAAGTTTTAATAATGCTTTGCTATGCGGAATAATTGAATGGAAAAATACAAAAAAAAATTTAATTTTTTGTATAGATTTTTGAAACTTTTGAATCTACAGAAATTCCTTTAAGGACTAAATTAGGTTTAAGTATTTCAACTTCAAGGAATTCTATGCCTTCTTTTAATTTTAAAATTCGATCTAAAATAGCATCAATGATTGTTTCCAATAATTGTCTTTTAATCCCCATTTCCTCCCTTACAATTTGAGCAAGCAGGGTATAATCCAAACTATCATCTAAATTTTCTGACTCAGGATTATTCCCTAAAATCAATTCGATATTTATGATATACCATTGACCCAATACCTGTTCCTCCGGATAATAGCCATGGTAGGCGAATATCTTAAAATTATTTAATGAAATTTTTGTTTGAATGCTCATTAGGAAATATCCGCTATATTGCCTGAATCTAAACCTTTTTTATTAAATTCCTCCAAAACTTTTTTCACAGTTGGCAGGCCATCATCTAGTAAATTAGATTTGGGAGGAATTTGAGCTTTAGCGGGCCTTCCTCTTTTCGGTTTAGGCGGGACTACCATTTTTTCAACAGGTTTTAACTGATTTTCAACCTGGCTTTTTTCTTTTTTATTTTGAAATTTAACCTTATTTTTCTTGGGTTTTACCCTTTCTTGAGCAACCTCTAATATGGATTCAATTTCGTCTGAAATTTGTTTTTTAGCCTCCTTTATGGCCTTCAATTCTCTTTGAACCTCGACTAATTCTTGCTCCATTTTGGATTTTTGCGATTTCAAGGAATTCTCTTCAACCAATTTCCATTTTTTCGCTTCTTTCTGAGCATTCTCAATGATTTGATTCGATTTTTCTCGGGCTTCTTTTTCTAATTTTTGCAATTGTTGCTTTTGAGTTTCAAGCCATTCATTCTGATGCTTATCGGCAATTTCAATTGCCTTTAACATCGAATTTTCCAATTGTTTATATTTCTCTATTTCTACCTCTAATGCCTGATTTTTATTTTGAACTTTTTGAAGCGTATTATTCAGTTCGCGAAATTTTGAATTCATTTCTTGAATAAAGTCTAAAACCTCTTCCACATTATAACCGCGGAAAGATTTTGAAAAATTAGCTCTATTTTCTTCGAAATATTCACTCATAGGAGTTGAATTTACATAATTTTTAATCAATTTTCCAAATAGAAATCATTTTATCATCAGAAATCGAAAATAATTGATTATTCAAATCTGACCATATTAATTTATTTACCGAATTTTTATGTCCCCCATGCCTTGCAAAATCAATTACTTTTAAAAGATTTAAATCTTTATCCCAAATCTTAATGGTTTTATCCATACTAGCGGTAGCAAATAAATCAAAATTAGGATGAAAACTCAAACTATGAATTGAATAAATATGTCCCACCACCGATTTAATTAATTTCAAATCCAATGAATCATCTATGGTAAATTTCTGGATTTTGGCATCTTTTCCAACTGTATAAATACAATTCTCAACCATGGAAATGTCGAATATAGTAGATTGATGAATAGGGATGGATTTTAATAATTCCCCTTCAAGTGAGAGAATTTTTAGTTCACCCTGACTATTTCCTAAAAATATTTTATCCTTGAAATTGGCAATTTTCCGAATTCGATGGTGATCAATTTTTAATTTTTTGATGATGGCATTTTCTTTAAGTGAAAATACGGAAACCAGTCCATCTTGGTGCACAAACCAGAAGTCCTCCCCTATTTTTATGAAATCGTATATCCAAAAATTGGTAAAATCAATTAGAAAATCGGTGGAAAAATCTTTTAAATTGATTTTCAAAATACCTTTTAGATTCTGGGCAAGAAATAATTCTTCTTTATCTTCATCCAGGTACATGGAATAAATTGAATGTTCAGTTCGTGCGATTACCTTCCCTAAATCAGGTTTCAAAAGATTCCATTCTACAATAAAACCATCTGAACCGGCAGTATATAGAATATTTTTAGCTTTATTTAAAGCCATGGAATAAAGTGGTCCTTTATGGCCAGCAAAGGTATCTATTCTATTAACTTGAATTTTTCTCAATTTAAAATGTAAATTTACTTTCAAAACTAATAATTATGCCCGAGGTTTTAGCTAAATTTTCTTTAAAATCCTTTCCAGCAGAAGGAATTTTAGTAAGTATTGAAGAAAATTCACATATAGATTCTTCCAAATCCTTGTTAAGTTGGGGTGCCAGATGGGCATTAAAGGAATTATTTATTGATTTAGGAATTGAGGCTGATCGATTGATTTTTGGAGAAAATACTGGTCCTTTGGACAGTTTAAATGAATATTCTTTTTCTATTTCGCATAGTTTTCCTTATTGTACTGCTATAATTTCAAAATCTGCTATTGGTATTGATTTAGAAAAACAGGGTAGAAATGTTGAAAAAATTCTTTCAAAATTTTTAAAAGAGGAAGAATTGAAATTAATTGAGGAGGGAGTAATAGAGGGCCTTGAGGCCTTTTGCATGAAAGAAGCAGCCTTAAAAACAGCAAAGGGTCGAATCAAAACATTGAAAGATCCTATTTTAATTCAATCTAAAGTAAAGGGTGAAATTGAATTGGAAGGTAAATCTCACCCTATACTTTTTGAGAGAATTGAGCATGAAAAATGCTTAATTATTGCAAGTTCTTGGAAAACTACCTTTTAAAACCATAACCAAAACTCAAACCTGGAATTATTCCAAAGGAACTTCCTAAATTTGGATAAAGGTTAAACTGCCCAAAAAAACCTTTACCAATTGGCTGATATCGATAACCTATGTTACCAAATATATTCCCGAAACCAATTGCATTTTGCCTAATATTATATTGGCTATTATTTATTTGACCGGAAACAAAAGCCAAAGTAGTTCCTAAACCGACGACCAAAGAACTTCTTTTTTTCCCAATCAAATAATTCATTTCTAATGGAATAAAAAGGGCACTAATATTCGAATTAATATTTGATCCTTTTGCTCCAATATAGAAATAAGAAAATCCTGAGCGAAAACCTATGCCATCTTGTTTCCCTCTCTCTAAGCGCATGTCGTAATTAAAGGAAGCAAATGCTGACGGCCCAAGCAATTCGAGAAAGACATTTCTATGAAATTTTTTCGTAATTAAAGAATCAATATCAAAATTATCCTTTTGAGCAAAAATGGAAAAATTGATAAAAATGATGCCTAGAAGGGCAAAAAAATGTTTTTTCATTTGATTAGTGGTCTAAATTTTATCGAAGATAATATAAATATTTAAAAAAATTATTCTCCTAAAATATTTAACAAAATATTTAACTCATTTAATTTTTCTTGGTCTAAATTTTTTTCATTTGCAACTATTAAATTGCGAA
>CAZVFE010000047.1:0-13773 GCA_964626405.1 uncultured Cytophagales bacterium
TCTAGTATTTTTTTTCTCCACATAATTATTCAAATTCAATTTTACAATAATTTATTCCCATTGCATCCAAATGTTTACGATGTACATTTAATCGATTTTTGAAATCTTCATAATTCTTTTTCTCCTTTACAGACCAACCCACTTCAGACAATGCCAAAGCTCTTGGGAAGGTCATATATTCAGCATAGACCCCACTTGAAATGTATTCAGTCCATACATTTGCCTGAACGCCAATAATATGCTGTGCCTCCTCATCACTTAATTCATCCAATTCTGGTTCAAATGAATAGGATTTTTCTAAGGGTAAAAATCCTCCAATTGCTAAAGGTTGAGTTTTACTTTCAGCTTGGTAATAATCTAAATAATAATATGAATTCGGAGACATAATTACATCATGACGCTGTTTTGCAGCCTCTATTCCTCCTTTTGTTCCTCTCCAAGACATTACCGTGGCATTTTTTGATAATCCCCCCTCTAAAATTTCATCCCAACCAATGATTTTTCTGCCCTTCGAACTTACAAATTTATCAATTCGTTGAATAAAATAAGATTGTAATTCATGCTCATCCTTCAAGCCTTCTTTTTTAATTAAATTTTGAGCAAATCTAGATTCCTTCCATTGATCCTTCGGACATTCATCTCCGCCAATATGAATATATTCCCCCGGGAATAAATCCATTACTTCCGTTAATACATTTTGTAAAAATTCAAAAGTCGCTTCTCTAGGAGAAAAAACATCCTTTGATACGCCCCATTTCGTTGCAACCTCATAAATTTTGTCCTGGTTGGATCCTAATTGCGGATAGGCCGCTAATACAGCCTGTGAATGCCCCGGCATTTCAATTTCAGGCACAACCGTTATAAATCTTTCAGCTGCATAGGCCACCACTTCCTTAATTTCCTCCTGAGTATAATAACCTCCATAGGGCTTTCCATCAAATTTTTGATTTCTATAATGACCCTCCATCGTTTCTTTTCTAGTAGAGGATACCTTGGTCAGTAGGGGATAGCGCTTAATTTCAATTCTCCATCCCTGATCCTCCGTTAAATGCCAATGGAATCGATTTAATTTATAAAAAGCCATTAAATCTAAATATTTCTTGATGAATGAAACTGGGAAAAAATGTCTTCCCACATCCAACATTAATCCTCGATATTTCATTCTTGGGGAATCCTCAATCTGAACAAAGGGAACAGATAATGATTTTGCATGGTCAAAAATTTCAGCTGGAAATAATTGATATAAGGTTTGAAGGCCGTAAAAAGCTCCATGTGGATTTGAAGCACGAATAATTACCCCATTTTTATTTGAAACTAATTTATATTCCTCCTCATCTAATCCATCTATTTTTTGAAATACAATACCTTTATTTCCTTTGGTTTCCACCTTTAAATCCCAACCGGTAGAGCTTTTTATTTGGGATTTTAAATTATTTGCCAAGGATAAAAAGTCAGGATCCATACTAATTATTTTCGTTTTGGCGTTTAAATTAAATTCCCCATTTCCTTCTGTAATTTTCTCCGGAATAGGAATGATATGGATATTTTTTTGACTGAATACTTGAAAATTTAAAAATAGACAAATAAGGATTATTATATTTTTCATATTGAGGTCTAAATGTTTTAACTTTAATAAATTTAAAGAATTTCTATGATTAAGGAAATAATAAAAAAGATATTTAGTTTATTTTTTATCCTTTTATTCAGTTTTAAATCCTATGCCATACTCCCAGATACCCTTTCTTTGGCAAATGTTTCGGTTGTATTAAGTCCAAAAGCAAAAGATATAGTAGAAACAGAATATCTTTTATTAGGGAAGAATTTGAATTATGTAAATTCTATGTTGGATAAGGTGAATTTATATATGCCAACGGTTGAAAAAATTCTAGAAGAAAACAATGTTCCGCTTGATTTTAAATATTTATGTATCCAGGAATCTTCTTTAAATCCATCTGCCGTATCCTCTTCCAATGCAGTTGGTTTCTGGCAATTTAAAAAGGAAACTGCTGTAGAGATGGGAATGATTGTGAATAGTCAAGTTGATGAACGAAAACACCTAATTGAATCTACTCGAGGAGCTGCCAATTATTTTATCAAAAATAATGCATCCACCAATAATTGGGTAGGGGCTTTATTATCTTATAGATTAGGATTAGGTGGCTTTAAAGCAACCAAATTTTCAAAAGATTGGGCAAATAAAGACCTTATTTATTTAGACGAAAAAACAGATTGGTATATTTTAAGATATTTAGCGCATAAATTATTTTGGGAAGGTGTAATCAAACAATTTGAAAAAGAAAGTATTCAAAATATTGAAATGCTTAATGCCTCAGGAATAAGTATTCAGGAATTTGCCGAACAAAATAATCTTGATTCTGTATTATTGAAAACGCATAATCCCTGGCTTTTAACAAGTAATATTCCTCAAGATAAAAATTATCTCTTATTTTATATTAAAACTAAGGAAGGTGAATCGGTTGAAAATCCATTATCTCCTTATTCATCTGATTCCAATCAGAAGACACATACCGTACAACAAGGGGAAACATTTTTTGGAATTGCTAAATTTTATGAAATAAATCTGGATGATTTAATAAAATTGAACCCTTATCCTTATAAAAATGGATTAAAAATTGGAGATATATTAAAAATAAATTAATTTCAATTCAATAATTTATTTTAAAACCTAACCCAATGAAAAAAAAATATTTACTTTTTTTAATTGCTATTTATTTATTTAGTAATTGTTCCCCGCAAAAAACTCCTAATTTCACGCATTTAGTAGATTTAACTCATTCTTTTGATGAAAATACCATTTATTGGCCCAATGACACCAATAAATTCCTTCATCCTCAAAACTTTTATGGTGAAACTGAAAAAGGCTACTTTTACTCTTCCTATGGATTTTCCTCTCCTGAACATGGGGGAACCCATTTGGATGCCCCAATTCATTTTGCTGCTAATCATCTTACCATCGATGAAATTCCTTTAAAAAACCTAATCGGGATGGGAGTGAAGCTAGATTTACGAAAACAAGTAATGGGTAATCCAGATTATCAAATCTCTATTCAAGATATCAAGGAATGGGAAAAAAAGAATGGTGAAATACCCACAGGGTCAATCGTTTTGTTTGAAACTGGTTGGTCAGATTTTTATCAAGACTATGCCAAATACCTCGGCACCGCATTAAAAGGTGAGCAAGCCTTAGCCGATTTGCATTTTCCAGGAATTGAACCTCAAACTGCTCAATGGTTAATTGAGAATCGTCAAATTTCAGCTGCTGGCCTGGATTCCCCATCCTTGGATTACGGACAATCCAAATATTTTGAGTCCCATCAAATACTTTTAGGAAATAATATTCCTGGTTTTGAAAATTTAACAAATTTAAAAGAAGTACCTTCAAAAAACTTCCTTGTGATGGCACTGCCAATGAAAATTAAGGGAGGATCTGGTGGACCTTTAAGAATCGTGACTGGGGTCTTGAATTAATGAAATTTTTCGATTTATATTTGCATTCATTTTAGGATTGAATGAAGAATTATTATCTGTCTATTTTAGTATTATTTTTATTTAACTATTCATTTTCACAGTCTTTAGACGTTTCTAGAGCAGAGGATTATAGGTTGATTAATCCAATTATTAAAGACTCTTTAAAATCCTTTCATATAGGTGGTGAATTCCGTCTAATGGGACAGCTTTTTAATAATTATAATTTTCTTCAAAAAAACGCAGGTTATCCTGATCAAAGTTTTACTCGTTTATATCACCGAATTTTTCTTTATTCAGATTATAAAATATCAGATAATTTTCGAATTTTTGCTCAGATTTTATCCTCCGATAAATGGAATAAAAATACTCCTACCACAGAAATTGAACGCAATGATTTGTCTTTTCACCAGCTATTCGCAGAAGCAAAAATTTCGAAAAACGCTTTATTAAGGATTGGAAAGCAAGAATTATATTTTGATTCAGAACGAATTTTAGGAATACGTGAATTACCCAATAACCGTAGAACAACTTTTTCCGTCAATTACCATTATTTCTTGAATAAAAATAAAGAATTGAACCTTTTTTATGCACGTCCCTTCAAACAGAATTTTAAAACCTTTGATGATGAAATCCTTCCAGATTATTTTTATGGAATAAATTTTCACAATCTATTTCCCAAAAAAAATCCCCAATATAATTTGATGCTTATCTATTCCTATCAGGATAATATACAATTATTAAACCAAGTAGGAGGGGATAGAAGGCTAACCATTGATTATCATTTTAGTGGGATTAAAAGTAATTTAACTTATTCGGTAGAATCTGCAATTCAATTAGGGAAAATTGGGAATTCTAAAGTTTTCGCTGGGATGTTTTTAGGTGATTTAAATTATCGTTTAAATGAAAAATTTAGCCTTCATTATGAATTACATGGAGCAACGGGCGATAATAAAACGAATGATTCAAAAATTAATACGTTTAATACCTTATATTCTAAACCCTTTTTCGGGCAATCCCTTTCCTTTAATATTGCCAATATTATTTCCAATGGAATTGGATTGAATTATCTAGCAAATTCAAAACATCAATTAGGTGCAAATCTAATCAATCTTACAATTTTGAATTTGGAAGATGCCATTTATTCACCTAAGATGACAGTGGATAAATATCTAAACAAAAATGAAATTTTAGGAAATATTTCACATTCAGTAGCGAATGCAATTTTCATTAATTATACTTATAAAATAAACGCTAATATTTCTAGTATTTTGAATATAACGTATTCTAAACCAGAAGATTATTTAATTCGTTTAGGATACCAAAAATTTCAATCTTTTTATAATTATCGACTTACCTATAAATTTTAATAATACTTATTGTATTATTCTGGAATTTTTTTTAAAAAATTTAAGAAATTTTTTTTCCAAATTTTTTGAATTTGAAATATTCTGTTAAATTTGTGTATAATTCAAAGATATAGAATTTAGAATTAATTAATAATACTACTTAGGCGGATTGAATAAAGGCTCGGGATTTTTCTGAGTCTTTATTGTTTTTATGGCCGCCCAATAATAGTCTATTAAAGAAATTAAAATCCTAATATTAAAACAGAAAGAGGAGGTAAATTAATTGAAATTGAAAATGCCTTTCCATGGAATGAAATTTCCTCCGTCATGGTAGCTTTAGAACAAGGATAATTCGATCCACCATATTTTTCCTCATCTGTATTGAAAATTAATTTCCACATACCCGGAAGAGGTACTCCAATTCTATAATCATTTCTTGGAGTCGGCGTTAAATTGAAAACGACTAATGCTTGTTCCTTTGGCTTTTGTCCTTTTCTCAAGAAAGAAATAACTGAATTGTTGAAATCATTCGACTCAATCCATTCAAATCCTTCAGACTCAAATTGTCTAGAATAAAAAGCCGGACTATTTCTGTATAAATGATTTAATTCTTTTAACATGGTTTGGACGCCCTTATGTGGGGCAAATTCCAATAAATGCCAATCTAAACTTTGAGAATGATTCCATTCTTCTTTTTGGCCAAATTCTCCTCCTTGGAACAATAAGGAGGTTCCCGGATGCGTAATTTGTTCGGTTAATAATATTCTTAGATTAGCAAATTTCTGCCATTCATCGCCTGGCATTTTATTCAATAGAGATTGTTTTCCATAAACTACCTCATCATGAGATAATGGTAGACAAAAATTCTCTGTAAAAGCATAAATTAAAGAGAAAGTAAAATCATTTAGATGATAATGGCGATGTACAGGATCTTTTTCAAAAAATTTCAGTGTATCATTCATCCAGCCCATCATCCATTTTTGGCCAAATCCTAAGCCCCCTTGATAAACCGGTCTAGTAACACCTGGAAAGGAGGTAGATTCTTCAGCTATAATCTGAATATCTTTATATTCTCCATAAATATGGACGTTCAAATCTTGAAGGAAAGATATGGCATCCAAATTATGATTTCCACCATATTGATTTGGTTCCCATTCTCCCTCATTTCTTGAATAATCCAGATATAACATAGAGGCTACTGCATCTACTCTTAGGCCATCCACATGGTATCTATCGCACCAAAAAGAGGCATTGGATAATAAGAAGGAACGAACTTCCTTTTTACCATAGTCAAAAATATAGGATTGCCAGTCTGGGTGAAATCCTTTTTTAGGGTCTGGATGTTCAAATAAGCAACCTCCATCAAAATTTCTAAGGCCATGGTCATCTCCTGGAAAATGAGATGGCACCCAATCGAGGATTACGCCAATTCCCTCTTGATGAAATCTTTCCACCAAATGCATAAATCCTTGAGGATCTCCAAATCGGGAGGATGGGGCAAAATAACCTGTAAGTTGATATCCCCATGATGGAGCATATGGATGTTCCATTACTGGCATAAATTCAACATGAGTAAAACCCATTTCTTTTACATAGGGTACTAATTTATCAGCAAAATCATCGTAGGATAAATAAGAATTTTCCAAGGTTTTCATCCAAGAACCTAAATGAACCTCATAAACAGACATGGGGGCTGAAAGAGAATTTTTTTCCCAACGATTCTTCATCCAATCTTCATCTTTCCATTCCTTCCAAGTATTCCATACAATGGAAGCAGTTTTAGGAGGAACCTCACAAAACAAACCAAAAGGGTCCATTTTTTCTAAAAATTCTCCTTCAAATGTTTCAATTGAATATTTATAGGATTCACCACATCCAATTCCTGGAATAAAACCCTCCCAAATACCAGATGAATCCCATCTTTTATATAAACCATGTTCGTGTTTGTTCCAATAATTGAAATTTCCCACTACATTAACTGTCTTGGCATTGGGGGCCCATACGGCAAAAAATACACCCTTTTCTCCTTCTAAATCAATTTCAAAAGCTCCAAGCTTTTCATATAATTTAATATGCTTTCCATTTAAAAATAAAGCAACATCAAAATCAGTTAATAAAGAATAAGGTTTTACTTCAGCCATATTATTGAGATCCTAATTAAGTAAGTTATGTAAAAAAAAGGATTTTATGAAAGTTTTATGTCTTTTGTTAATCTTAATAAAATAAAACAAATACTAGCATTGACGATTAAATTTGCAAATCCCAAAGAGCCAATATAATTAACCAGTTGTGAATCAATTAAGTAGGTTAAAATAGGGGAGAGGATCGCTATTATAGGAACAAGTTTATCTTTTACCTGCCAGGGTGTATATAATCCATAAACATATAAACCTAAAAGAGGTCCATAGGTATAAGCGGCTAAAGTAAATACTGCCCCTACTAATTCTTGTCCATTAAAACTATGAAATACTAAAATAGAAAAGAAAAATATCACGCAGAACCCAATATGTGTCCATTTTTTTAAAACATTTCTTTTTGATTCCTTAAACTTCTCAATTCGTAAAAAATCGATACAAAATGATGTTGTAAGGGCAGTTAAGGCAGAGTCAGAACTTGCATAAGTTGCGGCGATAATTCCAAGTAAAAAACTGATCGCTGCTAAAAGTCCAAATTCCCCTCCTAAAGCTAAATTAGGGAATAAATTATCCGTTTTGCTCGGAATTTCTAAACCCATTTGATTGGAATAAATATACAATGCTGCTCCTAATGAAAGAAATAGGATATTTATCAATAAAAATACCATGTAAAACCAAAACATATTCTTTTGGGCCTCCTTGATATTTTTACAAGTAAGATTTTTCTGCATTAAATCTTGATCCAATCCCACCATTCCTATGGCAATGAATATTCCTGAAAAAAAGTCCTTAGCCCAATAATGAGTTGATTCTACTTTATTGTCGATTAACTGAGAATATTTGCTATCATGAATTAATTCAAATAATCCCGTAAAACTTAAATTCATTTTTGAAGATATTGTCCAAAGAGTAGTAACCAATGCTGCTAAAAGGAAAAATGTTTGAAGGGTATCTGTTATGATAATGGTTTTAATTCCACCTTTATTGGTATAAAGCCAAATTAAAGTGATGGAAATCAAAACACTTAAAATAAAGGGTATTCCAAAATATTGAAATATTGCTAAATGAAGCACATTTACTGCCAAATATAACCTTGCTGCCGAGCCAATAGTTCTGGCTAAAAGAAAAAAACCGGCTCCTGTTTTATAGGTCCAAAATCCAAATCGTTGGTCTAAATAACTATAAATTGAAATCAAATTCAATCGATAATATAAGGGCATTAAGATTAATCCTATTACTAAAAACCCGAGTCCATTTCCTAAAATGAACATATAATAGGAAAAATTGGCATTTCCAACCGCCCCAGGTACAGAAATAAATGTAATTCCTGAAATCGTAGTACCAATCATTCCAAAAGCAACCAACCACCATGGCGAATTTTTATTTGCTGTAAAAAAGGCTGTCGTATCTGTATTTTTCGAAGTAAAATGAGATATAATTACTAAAACCGAGAAATAAAGGATTATTATGGTAATTGCTAGTAAAGCAGACATATAATAGGTATTTTCTAAGGAATTTTAATTGAATTTTTAAATATTGGTCGAAAAATAAACAAAATTTTTAAATTTGTGAAATCAAATATTTCATTTATTCATGAATAACGAATACCCATCGAAGTTAATCGAACAGGCTGTAGAGGAAATTAGCAAACTTCCAGGTATTGGCAAAAAGACTGCTTTACGTTTAGCACTCTATTTATTAAAACGTCCATTAAATCAAACTGAACAATTATCTCAGGCACTACAAGATTTACGTTCTCAAACAAAATTTTGCAAAAAATGTAATATGATTGCCGACTCTGATTTATGTGGAATATGTGCTTCGGATAGGAGGGATCAAACCCTTATTTGTGTTGTAGAAGATATTAAGGATGTAATGGCAATTGAAAATACAGCTCAATTTCAAGGGGTTTACCATGTTTTAGGAGGAATTATTTCACCGATGAACGGAATTTCACCAGATGATTTAACCATAGATTCATTAATCCAGCGTGTAGAGAAAGATTCCGTAAAGGAAATTATTTTTGCCCTATCTACTACCATGGAAGGGGATACCACTTCTTATTATATTTCGAAAAAACTGCGAAATTTAACTGTTAAAATTTCTACAATTGCTCGAGGAATTCCAATTGGTGGAGATTTAGATTATGCAGATGAAATTACTTTAGGTCGTTCCATTCTCCGACGAACAGCTTATGAATAAATAAATAATAAATTAATTAAATACCTAAATAAATACCACTAATGAAATTTAAACTGAATTATTTTACAATAATTGGGCTTTTGCTTGGGCTTTATTTGAATGCTTTTAGTCAAACCATAATCGTTGGCTCCCCAGATCAATTAGAAACCAAATTAAGAAATCAACAAATTCTTGGAAGAATAGATTCCAGTTATTCCTTTGGAATAAGGCCTTTGTATCGAGATCAAATCCTTCAATCAAAAGAAAATACGAAACGCTCTTACCAGAGTATTCTTCCTTTAAGAATTATCCAACAATTCAATACAGATTATCCAATTAGTCAGAATGATGGTGCAATGATTCCAGCTAAAGGGTACCAAGTTTTTTTCTCACCAGGCATATTTTGGAAATATAAAAAGCTCTCACTTCAATTATATCCTGAATTCGTTTGGACCAACAATCCCATGTTTCCAACCTTTAATACCAATGATAATAAGGTGAAACTTTCCCATATTATAGGTCTAAATCATACCGATAATCTGGAAAGATTTGGCTATGAAAAATATCAAAAGGCTTTTTGGGGACAATCAAGTTTAAGATTGAATTTAAGGTCCATCAGTCTAGGTCTTTCAACAGAAAACCTTTGGTGGGGACCATCCTATAAAAACTCCTTAATAATGAGTAATAATGCTCCTGGTTTCCTTCATTTTACCATCAATACCAAAAGACCTATAAAGACAATTTTAGGAAAAATTGAATTTCAAATGGTGATGGGGAAATTAGAAGGTGCCAAAATAGATTTTCCAGATTCTAATTATTTTTGGTTGAATAATAAAAACCAAAAAATACCCAAACCAAATGATTGGAGGTATTTAAATGCTTTTAGTTATTCTTTCCAACCAAAATTTATCAATGGCTTATTTTTAGGCCTCAATCGATCTTTTCAAATTTATCATCAAGATTTAGGAAATAAAATTTCAGATTATTTACCTGTTATTACCCCTTTTCAAAAGAATAATTTAGTCCAAGAAGACTCCATCAAAAGAGACCAATTGGCATCTATTTGGTTTAGACAAATCTTTAGAAAATCAGCCTTCGAAATCTATGGAGAATATGGCTGGAATGATTCCAAATCTAATATTTGGGACTTACTAGTCAATTTTAATCATGCCAGAGCCTACAGCTTTGGAGCCACGAAATTAGTTTTAATTCGAAATAATAATAATCGTTATTTAAGGTTTAATCTTGAAATTACCCAATTAGATCAAACTGCCGATCGGATTGTTCGAAATGCAGGTTCTTGGTATGGTCATTACCAAGTTATCCATGGATATACACATCAAGGACAAGTTCTTGGTGCCCAAATTGGTCCGGGAGGAAATATGCAAAGTTTGGATATGAGTGTTTGGAATAAAAAATTAAATTATGGGTTTTCAATTGATCGTCAGGCTCATAATCTAGATTTTTTCTATAGTGTTTTTTCAACTTATAATAATAAATGGGTAGATTTTAATGTAAATTTTTATGCAAATTTCCCTTATCGAAACTGGATTATTTCCCCTAAATTTAGCTTTGTAGAAAGAAGAAATTTTCAATGGGAAGCCTATGATGATAGGGTAAATACTTTTTTTCAAATTTCTCTATTTCATTATAAAAAAACTGATAGATTTTAATCAATAAGTCGATTTACTTCTTTTTTCATTGAAATTAAAACTTATTTTTCCTAAATTACAGGGGGTAAGGGGCATGCCCTTCCCCAACAAATTTTTTTTAAATTTTCCTAACAATAAATTGATAAAAATGAACAGATCAACATTCGTAAAATCCGCTTTTGGTTTAGTAGGTTTAAGCTTTTTAGCTCCTCAAAAAATTAAAGCCAAATTCAATTCAAAACAATTAAATTCAGTAGCAGGCCCTTTTAGCCTTCCTGCTTTAGGATATTCATTTTCAGCCTTAGAACCGCATATTGATGCCATGACGATGGAAATTCACCATGATAGACACCATAATGGCTATGTCAATAATTTAAATAATGCAGTCAATGGTACTGCCCTTGAAAAACAATCTCTAGAAGAGATTTTAGCCTCTGTTTCTAGCCATTCAACTGCGGTAAGAAATAATGGGGGAGGACATTGGAATCATTCTTTCTTTTGGAAGGTAATTGGTCCTGAAAATTCCGCAAAACCCTCCGCAAAATTAGCATCCATGATTCAAAAGGATTTTGGTTCTATGGAAGCCATGCAGGAACAATTTAATAAAGCCGCAGGTACTCGATTTGGATCTGGATGGGCTTGGTTGGTAAAAACAGCAGACGGTTCCTTGAAAATTTGCTCAACACCCAATCAAGACAATCCATTAATGGATATTGCAGAGGTAAAAGGGACTCCAATCCTTGGAATTGACGTATGGGAACACGCCTATTATCTACATTACCAAAATAAAAGAGCAGATTATATAAAAGCTTTTTGGAATTTAGTAAATTGGGATTATGTAAATACATTAGTTTAATTTTTTTTCAATGAATGCTATTCCTTCCTTAAATCTTAAAGATTTTACCCAGGGTACCCCAAGCCAAAAGGCTAAATTTGTTCAAGATCTTGGCGCTGCTTTTAATGATATTGGTTTCGTTGCAATCTCCGGACATGGTCTCACAGATCAAATGTCCGAAGATTTATATGATTCTGTAATGAAATTCTTTTCCATGCCAGAAGAATCCAAACTAAAATATGAAATTCCTGGGATTTTCGGACAACGCGGTTATGTGGCTAAAAGACGTGAAACAGCCAAAGGTCATTCCGTGCCTGATTTGAAAGAATTTTACCATATCGGACAACCTAAAAAGGAAGATGGAGATACAGTTTGGAAGGAATATCCTGAAAATGTTTTTCCCGATGAAGTTCCTAGTTTTGGTGATTTAGCAATTCAAACTTACCAAACATTAGAACAAACAGGGAAAGACTTACTTCAAGCAATTGCACTTTATTTAGGTTTAAAGGAAGATTATTTTGAGGAAAGAGTGAAAAATGGTAATTCAATTCTTCGCGCTATTCACTATTTTCCAATCCTGGAACCCGAGAAATTAGAACCAGGCTCAGTTCGCGCTGCAGCTCATGGTGATATCAACCTAATTACCCTTTTAATGGGCGCCTCTGCAGAAGGATTAGAAGTCTTAAGAAGAGACGGCGTTTGGATCCCAATCACCGCCCTTCCCAATCAGTTGGTAGTCAATGTAGGAGATATGCTCGATAGACTTACCAACCATAAATTAAAATCAACTATCCATAGGGTAGTAAACCCGCCTTTAGAAAAATTAAAAACACCAAGGTATTCCATCCCTTTCTTCATGCACCCACGCTCAGAAATGGATTTAACTTGCCTTGAGTCTTGTATTGATTCCCAAAATCCTAAAATCTATTCAGATATGTCCGCAGGAGAATTCCTCGATGAACGCCTGAAAGAATTAGGATTAAAAAAATAATGAAAGGCAGAAGTTTTGAGTTTTTAAAGGATGTTTTACTATTGGCTTTTACAAGTTTCGGAGGCCCACAAGTTCACTATGCCATGTATCATAGAAAACTTGCCGATGAAAAGAATTATTTAACAAGAGAAGAAATTCTTGAAATTCAGGCCCTTTGCTCCGTTTTACCGGGTCCTACTTCCACTCAAGTTTTAATTTCCATCGGATATAAACTCGGCGGCCCCAACCTGGCCTATCTCACCCTCTTAACTTGGATCATGCCTGCGGTTATTATCATGGCCATTTCTGCCTATGGATTAACCTATCTTAATAATAGAAATATTCTTACTTATGTTCTTCCAGTAGGTATCGGTCTCCTTATTCAAACTGGTTGGATGTATTTTAAAATGGTAGTGAAAGGTTGGTTATATGTGCTTCTTTTTCTGCTTACAATCGGATTTGCCTATTTTTTTCAAAGCCCCTATGTTTTCCCAATTGCCATTTTTCTCGCCGGGCTTGCCTCCTCATTCAATTACGATAAATTTCCCAAACAAAATAAACATAAACTTGTCATCCCCTGGGCAAATTTTCATCTTTTCTGGGGTACTTTATTGTTCGTAGCTTTGCTAGGAAAATTTACAGATTATTTCCCCATTAAACTCTTTGAAAATTTCTATCGAAATGGGGCATTGGTATTTGGGGGCGGACAAGTTCTTGCTCCAGTTTTATATACCGAATTTGTAGAATTTAAACATCTAATCTCCCACGATGATTTCTTGGCTGGTATGGCTTTGTCTAGAACCCTTCCTGGTCCAGTTTTTTCCTTTACATCCTTTTTAGGCGTACTTTTAATGAAAGATTACGGCACAGGAGGTGAAATTATGGGTGCCCTAATTGGTGCAGCAGGGGTTTTTCTACCTGGTACTTTTTTGATTTTCTTTCTATATCGAATATGGGGACAATTAAAACAATTCCGGATTATTCGCGCTTCTTTGGCTGGTATTCAGGCGGCTTCAGTCGGACTAACCTTTGTTGCAATCTTGATTTTTATGGAACCTATGATTCTTAAGGCAGATTTTAAAGCAATTTTTGTGGTTTTTCTAAGTTTCCTTTTCGCTCAATTTACAAAAATGCCTACCATCATTCTTTTTATCCTCGCCATCCT
>CAZVFE010000048.1:0-13177 GCA_964626405.1 uncultured Cytophagales bacterium
TTTTTTAAATTTTAATATGAATTATCCTACTCTAGCAATTAAATCTGCTGCACGAGAAGAATAACCAAACTCATTATCATACCATCCTACAACTTTTACCATATTACCCATAGCAGAAGTTAATTTAGAATCGAAAATATTTGAATGAGGATTTCCAATGATATCAATTGATACGATTTCGTCTGTAACGAATTCTAAAATTCCTTTCATTGGTCCTTCAGCCGCAGCTTTCATTGCAGCATTAACTTCTTCAACCGTTACATCTTTCTTTAAGATAGCAGTGAAGTCAGTTACAGAACCATCTGGTGTAGGAACACGCATCGCGTTTCCATCTAATTTTCCTTTTAAATGAGGTAATACTAAACCTACAGCTTTTGCAGCCCCTGTTGAGGTAGGAACAATTGAATAAGCAGCAGCTCTAGCTCTTCTCATATCTGAATGAGGAGCATCTTGTAAATTCTGATCAGCCGTATAAGCGTGAACAGTTGTCATAAACCCTTTTTCAATTCCAAAATTATCATCTAAAACCTTAGCCATTGGTGCTAAACAGTTTGTAGTACATGATGCATTTGAAATAATTGTCATATCATCAGTTAAAGTATCATCATTTACTCCTAATACAACCGTTGGTACATTTCCTTTAGCAGGTGCTGAGATAATTACCTTACGAGCTCCAGCAGTTAAATGTTGACCAGCTCCAGCCTCATCCACAAATCTACCAGTTGATTCTAATACCACATCAATTCCTAAATCTCCCCAAGGAAGTAATTTCGGATCTCTTTCAGCAAAACAAGCAATTTTGTTTCCATTAACTGTGATAGATGAATCATCAGAACTTACTGTTCCATTGAATCTTCCATGTACTGAATCATATTTCAATAAATGTGCTAATGTCGCATTATCAGTAAGGTCATTAATCGCTACAACCTCTACGTTTTCTTTTTCTAATAGGCGGCGGAATGTTAATCTACCGATTCTTCCAAAACCATTGATGGCTACTTTAATTTTTTTCATCTTGAAATTTTACTTTTGGATTTAATTTTATGGTGCAAAATTACCATTATTCTTAGATTTATCCAAATTTTATTTTAACGAGCGTATCATTAAATATTTAATACTATAACCCTGCTCAGAAAAAATACCCTCAAATCGTGTCTTTATACCAAAATGATCATTTAAATATTCACTCTTATATAAATCCTTTGTGCATTTCTCTATTTTCCATTCATCTCTCATCCCCTCCAATACCTCTAAACTATATTCAAATAAACTATCAGAATCCGTTTTTAAATGAATCTTCCCTGCCTTCTTCAGAATTTTTTTATATCGATTTAAAAAATTCCTATTCGTTAATCTCTTTTTCTCATCCCTATCCTTCGGCCTAGGATCTGGAAAGGTTATCCAAATCTCATCCACTTCTCCCTCCTCAAAAAAATCTTCAATTCGATCTATAGGAATTCTTAAAAAAGCAACATTATTTAAATCCTCCCTCTGAGCAGCTAATCCCCCCGCAGCTAATCTATCTCCCTTTATATCTATTCCCAAAAAGTTTTTTTCAGGAAATACCCTCCCTAGGCCAATTGAATATTCTCCCCTTCCACATCCTAATTCCAAAACCAATTCCCTGTTATTCCCAAAAAATTCAGTCTTCCACCGTCCCTTTGAATTCTCATAAAACGCCTTCGGTGATTGAATAACCCTATCCAATTCCTTAGCAATCTCGTATTTTATTGATTTTCTTCTCGACAAACTCTTATAATTCTTTAATTTCTGCAACGATAAAATTACTACCTGTAACTATCATTATATCTTTTTTACCTGCTTTTTTTCGTATTTTTTTAATTGCCTCTCGTACATTCCCAAAAGATTGATATTTTTTTCCAGTTTTTTCCTCAAAAAATTCCTTTAATTCCTTCTCTCCTACTAACCTCGGATTTTTTCCCCCTACCAAAATGATTTCCGCTGGAATTTTAGTCAAAACATCTACCAATTCATTTTTTAATTTATCCTTTGAAACCCCAAATAGTATAAATGTATTTTTACCCCCATTCAATTCCAATTGCCTTGTTACAATTTCTAATCCGTCTAAATTATGCGCCGTGTCTGCAATAAATAATGGTTTCTCTCCCAATTTCTGCCATCTCCCCTTTAAATTCGTATTTTTTATTACATTTTTAAATCCCCTTAAAATAATTTTCTTCGAAATTTTTATCCCCTTCTCTTCCTTTAATTGATCGAATAATTGTAGGATTCCCCGACAATTTTTTGCCTGATAAGCACCCAATAAGCCTAATTCAATTTTCCAGTTCTTCTCCCTTTTATTATCTCTAATTATGATTTTTTGATAACTTCTTTCCGACTTGGATGAAATAATTTCAAAATTTTCCTCTGCAATTTTTATCGGCGCCCCCATTTGAGAAGCCTTTTCCATGAATACATCCCTCGTCTCCTCCCTAACCTCTGAAATGCTGACCGGACAATCCTTTTTTATTATACCCGCCTTTTCAAAAGCAATTTTATCTAAACTGTCGCCCAAAATCTCCATATGATCAAAACCAATATTGGTAATTAGACATATTTCTGGTTGAATAATGTTGGTGCTATCCAATCTTCCTCCTAATCCTACTTCCACAATCGCATAATCTACTTTTTTATCTCTAAAATAATCGAAGGCCATTAATACCGACCATTCAAAAAAACTTGGATTTATTTCCTTTATCGCATCTGAATAGGTATTTACATAGTCTATTACCCATTTTTTAGAAATGTCCTTTCCATTTACCTTAATCCTTTCAGTAAAACTTTTTAAATGGGGTGAAGTATATAAACCTACCTTATATCCTGCCTCCTGTAAGATCGAAGCAATCATATGTGAACTGGACCCCTTTCCGTTCGTGCCAGCAATATGAAATGATTTAAACGCTTTTTCCGGATTTCCTCTTAAATCACATAAAGCCTGAATATTTTTCAAACCAGGTTTAATGGCCGATTTCCCCTGATTTTGAAAATAGGGTAATTGATTGTACAGAAATTCCGTAACCTCTGAGAACCTTGAAAACATCTTTGTTTATCTTGCTTTGACGTTAAACGATATCGTTCCACTTGAAATGGAAGATTTAATTCCTGATGAATTTGGTACAAATTTACATTTTGCTACCGCTTCCTTATATTTTTTACTTAAGGCAATGGATAAGGTTGATTCCCTTTGTTGTAAAGAAATAATATTTCCTGAATCATCAATCTTTATATTAAAACTAATAGTTCCTGTTTCACTGGTATTATCATTTACGACTGGTGCAGATTTTAATCTCCAACCTGTAATATTAAGGGATAAGCCATTTCCTCCTCCAGTTCCTCCTCCAGAACCACCTCCACTTCCTTTCGGTCCTGAATATAATCCTCCATTATTTAAATCCCCATCCAATTGTCCCTTATCTCCTACTTTTCCTATATCATCCCCATTTGAATTTCCTCCCCTTTTGGGTCTAGATTTAAATAAAGCATTATTATTGATGATAGGTTCAGCTTTTACTGGTTTCACCGATTCCTTTTCGTTTACATTAGCATTCTTGTCTACATTCTCCTCTGCTTCTTTTTCTGTAATTTTAACTGGTGAATTTTCTTTTGAACTTATCAATGCCGATTCAGAACTTTGCCTAGGGGGTTGTGGTTGATTATCCACATTTTCTGTGCTTTCTAAATCATTCGCATTATTTAAATTAGGTGATTCTAAAGATTCATTTATTCCTGACCCAATATTGCTGTCCCCATAATTAATTTCAAATCCTCCAGCAGCAATTTCTATACTAGGATCTTCCGTCCATACATTCACAGATATAATGATAAGAAATAAGGCAGCATTCACCAAAATTGTATAGGCCAATGCTTTAAGTCGATTATTCCTCTCAAAATTCTTATCAAATACCTGACTCATCTTAAAAATTTTCTAATACCCATACAGGCATATTTCTTTTTTTGAAGGCTAATTCTTTTTCTTGGGCCTGCTTTAAATTATAAGCAGAATCAATTGCAATTCTAAAATTTTCACCTAGATTTTTCTGAGGTAATATTTCAGCATGAAATCCCCTATTCTTTAATTCTGCCACACCTTTTTCTGCATAAGGAAGCGTTTTAAAACTTCCACCAATAATGAAATAGTTTGCTTCAGATTCTTTAACTCTCGTTGAAGTTTTTACAACAATCTCTTCTTTTATTTCCTTTTCTTCCGGTTGTTCAACGATTGGTTGCTCAATCACCGGCTTTTCAACAACAGATTTTTCAATTACTAAAGGCTTATCTGCTGGAATAATTTCCTCCACCTTACTTGTTCGGAAAATATCAATAGGATTAAAACTTGATTCCCAATTTTTTAAATCAGGTTCAGTTAGAATAAATGTAAATAAAGCTCCTAAAATAAAAGTGATTGAAGCCGCCCATAATCCTGAATAAGATTCAGATGAATATTCAGCATATTCTTCTTCTTCTACTAATTCTTCCTCATTTAAAACGGCTATTTTTTCTTCTAAATTTTCTTCAATAATATCAGTTTCTGTTTCAACAGAGGTTTCTTGTTCAATGATCAACTCCAATTTATTAGAAATAGCTGGAATTTCTCCAATAGAAATTGCCTCCAATCCAAATAAACTTTTATCCAAATTGTTCTCATCATTTGGAGTAAATTGAATATTACCTTCTGAATTTAACCTGAATTCCCCTAGGTTTCCGAAATTTAATTGCTGATTATTATTTAAAAGAAAGAATAATTTATTCGAAAAAGCATCCACAATGGATTTTGCTTTTTTCTGAGAAATACCTCCCCTTTTCGCAATTTCTAGAACCAGAATACCATCATCTGCATTCAATTTTTTATTAAATGCGACCAGCCTTTTCTTTGGCTCAATTTTATTCTCAATTCGATTAAAATTAAAATCGGATTCTCGAACTACAAATCCCCCAAATTGAGGCACAGTAACATAATTATGCTCAATTAATAAGTCTTCAATAAGTTCAATTACTTCATTTAATTCCATATTTCAATCTTTAAAATGTATACGAGGCTCCTACTGTTAAGTTAAATCCCTGAACTTGATAATTGATATACCGCTGATATTTTGTCCCCAGTAAATTATTCATAGAGAGATAAGTATTTATTTTCTCATTGACTGAATAATCTAGTTTTAGGTTTAAATCAACTATACTTTTCATTTTTACAGGACCAACATTCGGACGATACCCATATAATCCACTAATATAATATAAATTTGGGGAAATTGTAATACTCTTTCTAAATTGATAATGATTAGTAAATTCTAAATTAAATTTCGGTCTTGAATAAGGTTGTTCTAAAGAACTTAATTTAGAATAATTATTGAAAATAAATTTCAAATTTGTTTTATAAGTTGGATTTACCTGATAATCAATATTTCCAGATAAATTGAATAATCCAGTTTTTTGCGTCTCGTTTCCAGAATATAGAATTTCAAATTGAGAAGTATCTGCCATACTTGGAGTAAAAAAACTTAAATTTTCCAAATTAGAATAACCCAATTTAAATTCATAGGATAAACCATTGTCCTCCGATCCTTTAAGTCCAGCAAAAATATGAATGATTTCACGGGTATTTCTTAATTCAATATCCTTCCCTAACCAAGGCAATTCAAAACTCATGGAACTCAAACTATTAAAATAGGTATTTCCTTTTATTCCCCCGTATAGATTCAGTGAAGGCATAGCTCGATAATCTATTTGAATATTTGGGTACCAATTAACTGGATTTTTCGACAAGGATTGATCCAAATCGCCTACAATATTCAAACCTAAATTGATTTTAATCCCATTGGTTTTATAATTGAAATTCGGTTGAATGCGATATAAATTTCTATTTATATTCGCATTATCCTTTGTAAATTCTGAAACATATAAATCGGAATTAAAATTTATTCCCATTTCTGAATTAATATCCCAATCCGCATTTACCTGGTTTTTCCAAACATATTCACTATTGGTATTGCTGGCTTGAATATAATTAAAATCAGTGCTTGCCTGATAATCAATTCTAGATTCTAAATCTGTATTCGAAATCCTACCATTAAAACTGAATCTGTCATAATTGATTTTATAAGCATCTTTTGCTGTTCCATCTGGTATGGATAATCTCCCATAATAATTAGATCCCAAATTTCTAAATCCTAAACTTCCATCCAATAAATATTTTAAAGTATAATTTTTTGAATAAACCTTAATCTGATTATCCTGCCTTCTTGAAAAAGCCGTATTATCTGGTCCACTTGCATTGGCATCTAGGTTTAAATACAATCCTAATAATTGGTTTGCCTTAAGCGAATAAGCTAAATTGGAATTCAAAAGTGTATGTCCATAATTTCCTAAACCAATTTTTACGTTATTTTTGATTTTCCCAATTTCATTCAAAATATATTTATCTTCTATTCCAGGTTCAATGACGGATACCTCTAAATTTTGAAAAGATTTATTTTCCCATTTATAATCCTTCGGATTGTAATTAATTAAACTATCCTCTTGTGCTAAATTTAATTGGATTAAAGGGTTGAAACTACGTTGTATTTCTGGTTGAATTTCGATTTTTCTTTCTTTTTCGATCGTAAAATCTTGCGATTGAATCGCTCCTTCTTGTCTAGTTTCTGATTGGGCATGGACGGAAAGACTCATTCCAAAGACAGAACTTAGGGCTATACTGAAACTAAAATAAAAAGATCTTAATTTATTATTCATATTTTATTATTCTTCTGTCTTTTGAATGGTTTCTAAATTTATTTCATCCAATTTTTCTTTCGCCAAATTCTTGATTTCCTCGTTTTCAGAATTCTCAATTATAGAATTTAAGGTTGCAATTGCTTGAGGACTATTCCCTAAACCAACGAAATTCTCTGCTAATAGTATGAAGGCTTTTGCCACAAGAATTTCATCTGCATCAGCAAAATCATTCTGGAATTTCTCAATTACCATATCAATGGAGGCTTGGTATTTTCCAGCATCATAAAGTTTTTGAGCTAATCTTAATTGGGCTTTTGCCCCATTATTTCCAGAGGAATCATTCTTTATCGTATTTTGAAGCCAATATTCTTCTTTATCCTGATTAAGCGAATCCTTTTCATAGATTTCTGCCATTCTAATTGCTAATTGCGCTTTTTCCTGATTTTTAATAGTAGGTAATTGAATTAAATCATTCGCAATTTTCGATGCAGAATCGATATTATTTAATTTTAAATATGAATTGACTAAACCATTATTGGCTTTCAATAATTCTTCAGGATTTAAATCTTGTTTTTTAAAGTTCTTCAACCCATAAATTGAAAATTCATAATCCTCTAATTCGTATGAAAGTTGGGCAATGATTTCCCAGTATTTTTTAGCATTTTCATCTTTAGGATTCTTTTCTAAGAATTTATTATAATAATCTCGAGAAATTTCCTTTCTTCCAGCTCTATATGCTGCATCGGCAATATTGTAGGTTAATTCATCCGCATATTTAGATTCTGGATAGTTTTGATTGAATCGCATCATGGGTTCAATCGAATTGGCAAATTTTTCACTTAGATAGGTATTCTTTACTGAATTATAAGCTAATTCTTCCGTTTCTTCCTGACTTAATTTTTCTCCAGAATTTAGTCGGTAATTTTTTAGAATTTCATCGAATTCATCCGATTTTCCAACCATATTTAATTCCTCTTGAAGGGCATATAGGGCATCCTTGGCAATATCTTCTTTCGGATACTTTTCTAATATTTCATTTAATTCCTCAATGGCAGTTTCATGATTTCTTAAATTGATATTGGCTTGTGCACGATATAATAAGGCATCAAAATAATTTGGATGGTTTTTTAAATTCTTAATTATATAGGTGAAGCCCGCAATTGATTCTTTGTATTGTCTATTATTAAAGGCAATTAAATTCTCTTGATATAGGGCATCATTGATATATTTTGAATTCGGATATTCAACTTTTAATTTTTTAAAACTTGAAATTGCCTCATTTCCCCTATTTAAATAATTGAAACAAAGTCCAATTTGATATAAGGCATAGTCTTTATCCTCACTCAATTGCTTATAAGCTTGCTGATAGTAATTTAAAGCATCCTGATATTTCTTTGAAATCAAATAGGTATCTGCTAAGCGAAGAATCACATTGGCCTTTTTTGAAACATTATTGGTGGCCACTAATTCATCAATATAAATTTTAAATAGTGCATTGGCCTTTTCAAAATTTTTCAAACTAAAATAAGCATAGGCTAAACTTAGACGAACCTCCTGGATCAATTCCTCAGAATTTTCTCCCTTTATTTTAGCTTTTAATAGATTTTCATAAATTTTAATGGCCTCCTGGTATTGTTCCAACTGGGAATAAATCTCCCCTTTCGCAAAGATTGCTAAATTTTTTATTTCTGGATCTTGATTCTGCTCGATGGCTAAATTCATTAATTTTAAGGATTTTTCATATTCCTTTTTTTCATAAGAATTCACTCCCAACGAATAGGCCAATTGCTGATAAGCCAAAAATAATTCAGAATTGGAAGGATTTACGGTCTTTAGATAGTCTTCTGCAATTTGAATATGACTCAATTTCAAAATAGCATTTCTTGCAATTTTATAAGATTCCAATAAGTATTCAGAATTGGGATATTCCCTATTAAATTTTGCTAGACTATTTAAACAATCTTCAATTCTATTTAAATCAAATAATAGTTTTGCAAAATTGTATTTAGATTCTTCTTGAATAGAAGGATTAAAATTTAGCTCTTTGGATATTCCAAAAGCCTCCAAACTCTCATTTTTTCTATTCGACTCCAAATTTGCCAAGGCCATCGTATAAGCAGCCAATTGGGCTAGAGAATCATTATTTATGGCCAATTCCTCCAACTCCTCAATAGAACGCGAATATTGATACATTTTGAATAAGGAATATCCGTATTGAAAGCGCGTTTCAGGAATTTTAGACTCAGGGACTAAATTAAAAGCTTTTTCAAAGTTTTTACTAGCAGCTTCAAACTGATTTAATTTATATTCAACTTGTGCAAGTAATAAAACTAATTCATCTATTTTATAAATCGAAGAAGGATTAGAAACAATGGGTTCAGCATATTTAATCAATTCTTGATATTTATTTTGATTGAAATAGGATAAACCAATCCAATTAGGTATTTCTTCCCGATATTTTGAATTTCCTTCAGCTTTTTTAAAATCCTTTATTGCTAAATCAAAATTTCCATATTTAAAATTTAATACCCCTGCATAATAAGCAGCATTAAAGGAATATTCTTCCTGGTTTGCTTCTACGATGGATTCAAAATAGACCAATGCTTTTTCAAATTCCTTTAGCTCATAATAAGACATTGCTAATTTATAGGTTGCCTCTGTATGATTATCCGCTGAGAACTCTAAATATTGAATGGCCTTTTCAAAATTTGCTTTATCATAAAAGAATAAACCTATTTTTCTCATTAATTCCCTGGATTCAGGTAAGGAAGAATATTTTCTTATGAATCTTTGGGCAGAAATTTCAGCATCTGATTGATTTAAATAGAGGTTACTTAAATTGATATAATACTCCGAACGTACCACTTGCGCATCAAAACCTAAATCTAATTCGGCATTTTTAATTAAATATTGATTGAATTCATTCTTGGCAGCAATATAATTTTTCTCTTTAAAATAACTTTCTCCTTGACTAAAGAATTTGCTATTCTCTTGATACTGAATGGAAACTTGACTTAAAGCGGCGGGTAAAAATAAAAGGTTAATAAAAATGATTAAGAAATATTTTTTAGCTCTTTGGAACATGGAAATATATTTAAGGTATAGCCTATACAATAATACGATTTTTCTTTCAAAAAATTGCATCGAATTCTTTTAAATATTCTATTTTTTTAGTTAAAATTTACTTGGATTTCCATCATATAATTCTAATTTTGAAATTCCATAATTTTCACAACAAACCTTTATAAATATGAAGAAACGATTCTTTCAATTTTTTAGTTTAACAACAATCATTCTATTTTTAAATAATATGGTATTGGCCGCATCCCCTACTTCCCATCATGTTTCGATGGAAAATCCACATAAACATTATTTCCAAATTGAAACTCAAGTGGTTTTATCTAAAGCGATGATAGAAGCAGGATTTGCTGAAGTAAAAATGGCTGTATGGACCCCCGGTTCCTATTTAATTCGAGAATATGCAAAGAATGTAGAAAATGTACACGCATTTTCTGGAAAAAACGAATTGAAAATCTCTAAGATTCTTAAAAATACGTGGTCTGTACCGGTTAAAGGTATGAAGACAGGCGATAAGATTTCTGTAAAATATGAGGTATATGCCTTTGAACAATCAGTGCGTACCTCTGTATTAGATGATACTCATGGATATATCAATCCTGCATCCGTTTTCTTTTATGTAGAGGAATACAAGAATCAGTCGATCGATATCATCATTCATCCAATTAAAGAGTTTGCAAAATCTTCATCGGCAATGAAGGAAATTGGGGTGCATCATTTTCAAGCCAAGAATTTAGATGAATTTATTGACTCACCCATAGAAATAGGAAATCATGAAATTTTTGGTTTTGATGTAGCGGGAGTTCCGCATCAGGTGGCATTTTATGGTCCGGCTAATGTAGATAGAACGCAATTATCCAAAGATATGCAAAAGGTTTGTGAAACGGCTTTAGAGGTATTTGGTGAGCATCCTTGTGATCATTATCTATTCATAATACATAATTATGAGCGTGGAGGCGGAGGTTTAGAGCATCTATATTCCACTACTTGTGAAGTTTCCAGAGCCAATTATGAAAATCCAAAAGGATATAATGGAATTCTAAATTTATTGGCTCATGAATATTTCCATTTATGGAATGTAAAAAGAATTCGTCCGGAAGCCTTAGGTCCTTTTAATTATGAAGTGGAAAATTATACCCATAATTTATGGTTAAACGAAGGTTTTACTTCCTACTATGCGAATTTAATTACCTATCGTGCTGGATTCATCACAGAGGCTGAGTTTTTGGAAGAAACTGCTTCCAATATTTCTTATGTTCAATCTCTACCAGGAAATATGGTTCAGCCTGTTGCAGAAGCGAGTTTTGATGCTTGGATAAAATATTATCGTCCCAATGAAAATTCAAGAAATTCCACAATTTCATATTATTCTAAAGGAGAAATCTTAGGTACATATTTCAACCTTTGGATATTGAAAAATACCAATGGAAAGAAGAATTTGGATGATCTAATGAAATATTTATACAACAATATTTATAAATCCAAAGGTAGAGGATTTACAGATGAAGAATTGGTCGACGCCTTTAGCACAATTGCGGGTAAATCGGCAAATGAATTTTTTGAAAAATCAATTTATGGTTTAGAATGGCCTGATTTTAAGACTTTATTTGAAGATTTTGGATTTTACTTTATCAATAAAAATGAAGGAAACCAAAATCCCTATATTGGAGCATATATTAATAATGATTTAATTTTGTCTATTAATAGGGATAGTCCTGCTGAAAACGCAAAATTGAGTGTGAATGATCGGATAAAAAATATTGATGGAAAATCATGGACAGATTTTAATAAGGAACTTTCGAACTATAAACCTTCTGATCTGGTTATAGTTAATATAATAAGAGATGGAATTGAAAGAAGTTTTAACTTGGAAATTGGTTCAAATCCGAATTTCAGCTATGCTTTGGAGCCAATTCCTTCCTTAAAAAACAAACAAGAGGTATTAAAAAAAGCTTGGTTAACTAAATAAATTTATAATATGGCACATGCAATAATGGAGACCGATAAGGGAACAATGAAAATTGAATTTTTCGAAAAAGATGCTCCTGGTCACGTAAAGAATTTTATCGACTTATCAAATAAGGGATTTTATGATGGAATCAGTTTTCATCGTGTAATTCCTGATTTTGTTATTCAAGGGGGCGATCCAACTGGAACAGGTGCTGGCGGACCAGGTTATACCATTCCATGTGAATTAGATGGAGAAAATCAATACCATGACCGCGGTGTTTTATCAATGGCTCATAGAGGTCCTAATACCGGAGGGTCACAGTTTTTTATCTGTCATAATCGTTCAAATACCCAACATCTTGACCGCAGACATACTTGTTTCGGAAAAGTTGTCGATGGCTTAGATATTATTGATGATATTCGTCAGGGTGATAAAATTATATCAATAAAAATAATTGAAGATTAGGATATGCATTTTGTAAAGGGCCTTGAACATCCAGAATTTAAACTTTTATTATACGATTGGAATAATAAATATATTCTTAAATGTGAATTTGGGCCCTTTGAACAAGTATATAAATTTTCACAATTAGATTTTATTTCTCAAGAAGATTTTGAGCAAGCCGTTTTAAAAGAAGAATTTATTGAGACTCTTCGATTAGGCTTTCAATCTATGGAAAAAGGATTAAAAATTGCTTATGAATAAGTTCTTTTCGTATTTTTTTGTTTTTGCTTTAATCGGACTAGCTTCTTGTTCTTCCTCAGAAGAAAAGGTATTGGAAGAAGCTACAAAATTCTTCCTACGAGGAAATGAAAAATGGGCTGATAAAGAATATCAAGAAGCGATTAGATTGTATACCGAAGCCATAGAAAAAAAAGATGATTTTTCAGATGCTTTTTATAATCGAGGTTTAGCCTTAGAAGAAATAGGTAAAAATCGGGAAGCTCTTATGGACTTTTCCAAGGCTTTTGAGATTGATACTACCTTTTCGATGGCTTTGTTTAAAAAGGTAGAATTATTGCAATTAATGGGTAATTTGGATCAAGCCTTACCCCTATCTGCCCTACTAGTTTATAAATTCCCAGATTCATCTAATTATTGGAAAATAAAAGGAGATATTCTACTTGAAAAGGATAATTTAACCGAAGCCCAAGATCAATTTCAAAAAGCGCTAAGCTTGGATACGAATAATGTTGAGGCCATGATAAATTACGGAATTGTTTTTCAAAAAATGGGTAAATTGGAAGAATCCAAAGATATCTTTACCAAAGCTCTTGAATATGGAAAATATAAATCTCTGATTTTAAACAATTTAGGCTATATTGAAATTGAAAAACAACAATTCGAAAGAGCTAAAAAACTATTGTTAGAGGCTAAAGAATTAGATCCTAATAATGAATTAATTCAAAAAAACCT
>CAZVFE010000049.1:0-11081 GCA_964626405.1 uncultured Cytophagales bacterium
GATTTTAAGAAAAATATTTTTTTTGTACTTTTAGTTATAATCAATAGGTGTTGACTTAATCCGTGCTGATGGCCAAAATAAAAGTTGTAATAGTAGAAGATGATGAAATCTTATTGGGGGAATTAGTAACTTTTTTAAATAATAAAAAGATTCAAGTTTTTCCTATAAAATCCTCCAATCAATTATTGAAATTGATTGAAATTAGGCAAGATATCGATATTTTTTTAATTGATATTAATTTACCCTTGATCTCAGGAGTTGAACTTACCCGTATTATCCGAAATAAATATCTTGATATTCCCATCTTTATGATAACGGCTTTGGGGGATATAGATTCAAAGAAAATTTCATTCGAAAATGGTGCAAATGATTATTTAGTAAAACCCTTCGATTTTGAAGAACTTTATATCCGTTTAATTTCAGCAATTAAGAGATTAAGACAAACAGCTATTTCAAATAAATTTACAAAAGGGCCAATATCGATTGATTTTGAAAAACATTTAGTATTCAGAGAAGAAAAAGAAATTATTCTTACTCCCAAAGAATTTAATCTTCTGACCCTTCTTTTAGATGCGAATGAAGCCTATGTTTCTAAGGATAAAATAGCGAAAAGATTGTGGACAAATAACATAGAAGTAAATGATAATACGATTGAGGTATATATTAATTTTCTTCGAAGAAAAATAGACAAAGAATTTGAAAAAAAGCTAATCCAAACCAAAATTGGAGTGGGTTATGCTTTAATTTTTTAATATGTCGATAAAGTCAAAAGTTGCATTTGGAATAAGTATCATTTCAAGTATTCTAATTACAATACTTTGTCTAATAATTTTTTATGAATTTTCCACTTTTAGAAGAAATGAGTTTAAGCAAAGATTGAAAAATAGGGCTCAAACTACTTATCAAATTCTCACAAAAGTGAAGGTGGTTGATACGGATATATTAAGAGAAATCCAATTGAATACAGTTAACCAATTATCCGATGAATCTATTCAAATTTATGATGAAAATTTTAAATTAATTTATAAAAAAAATCCCTCAAACCAGAATTTTATTCATCAAATAGAAAAAGAAGTAAGAGATTCTGATAAGGAATATTTTCGTAAAATTGGAGATAGAGATATTGCTGTTTTTGTATTTAATGAAAATGGGTATAGAATCTTGGTTTCAGCAATCGATACCGGAGGTAATAAATATTTGCAATTTTTAATTCTTGTATTAATAGTCTCTTACCCAATCATCCTTATTTTAATTTGGTTATTTACCTTTAGTTTTATTAAAATTCAAATAAATCCTTTAGAGGATTTTATTAAAAAAATAAAGGAAATAGGAGAGAATTCATTAAAATCTAGAATTTCATTTGATAATAAAATTCCAAAGGAAATTCATTCTCTTGTTTTGGAATTCAATGATTTATTGAGTCGGATTGATTTGGCCTATGAAAATCAAAACCAATTTGCGGCTATGGCTTCTCATGAATTAAGGACTCCCTTGTCTCGATTATCCTTTAAAATTCAAAATCAAATTCAAGAAGATAAGGATTTAAATCATCAATCTTTATTAAAAAATTTACTTGCCGAGGTTAACCAAATGGCTGAAATTTTGCAAACTTTAATAAGTTTGGCATTATTGGATAATAAGAAAATTCAATTGAACGACAGAGTTTATTTAGAAGAATTATTGGATAAAATAATTCAAAAATATCAAATGAAGCATCCTGGCTTTGAATTTAGTTTAAATATTGAAGTTGAAGATCCTAATTTTAATAATATTGGTATTCTAAGTTCTGAAAATTTATTGGAAATTGCCTTTGGTAATCTAATTCAAAATGCCATTAAATATTCTGAAGAACCTAAATTGTCAATTCATTTTAAACCAAATTCTCAGGGTTTCGAATTATTATTTTCCAACAAAGGTACCCCAATTCCAATTGAAAGAAATGATGAGATTTTTTCTCCATTTACTAGATTTAATTTTGATAATTCACAAACTGGTTCTGGCCTAGGATTAACCCTTGCAAAAAGAATTTTTAACCATTTAGGCCTAGAAATTGATTATAGTTTTTCTGTTGAAAATTGTCATATTTTCAGAATCATCCCCATATAATGTAATTTTTCTTAGAAAAAGTGAAATTTAAGGTCATTTTAAGGTCAATGTCCTAATTTAGTGAATCATTTTTATCTTCTAGACAGGTCCGCCCTTCCTAGAGTTTTATGAATTTATTACAAAAAGAAGAAAATCTTAATTGATTATGAAGAAAACTATTAAATTATTTTTGCCCTTTGTATTATTACTATCCGCTTTAAACTTAGGAATTGCTCAAACTTTTGAGGATGCATTATTGGAACTGGAAAGCCAACGCCCAGCAAAAGCCACTGAAATGGCCAAAGCAATAATTGCTTCGGATGGAAGTGCTGAAAATTACATTAATCTAGGTTACTTTTATTTGAACCTAGGAAATTGGGAAGAAGCTACAGCTGCCTTTAATCAAGCGAAATCCTTAGATTCTAAATCAGACTTGCCAGATATTGGTTTAGCAACCATTTTAGTTGGACAAGGTAAAATGAATGAGGCAAAACCTAAATTAACTGAATTATTAGAGGGTACAAAGTATAAGGATATACCTGCTATGTATCGTATCATGCAGGCCTATACTATGTTCTATAAATTTGAGGAATCGGAAGAGTATAATGCAAGTAATAATGATCCGGTTGAAGCTTTGAGAATTTTTGATTTAATTCAAGAAAGAATTTTAAGAGATAAAAAAGTAGAAGAATTTCCTGGAATGTACATTTCAAAAGGGGATGCTTATATTATCCAAAACAATGGTGGTGATGCTGTAACTGCTTATGAATATGCATTACGTTTAAATCCAAATTTAGTTTCAGTTGAAACAAAAATTGGTTCAATTTTCTTAAGAGGAAAAAATTATAAAGAAACTCAAATTCACTATAAAAAAGCAGTTGATTTAGATCCTGAATATGCTCCTGTATATAAAAAATATGGGGAATACTTGATAATTGGACAACAATTTAAAAATGCTGCTAAATTTTTTAAAGATTATTTATCAAAATCTGAGCCTACACCTGCAGATTACTTACAAACAGCAAAATTATTATTCTTAGCGAAAGATTATCATTCTGCATTAGAGTATACTGCTTTAGCAGAGGAATTAGGTGTTAAAGATTTAGATATCTTTAGAATGAAGGGTTATTCTTATATTGAAGAAGAACAATTTGAGGAAGGATTGAAAAATCTTCAGTCTATGGTAGCTGCTGGTCATAAACCTTTCTATCAAGATGATTATTATTTTGGAAAAGCATATCAAGGTTTAAATCAAGATTCAGTTGCCATTGAATATTATAATAAAGCTGCAGAATTGGATACAAATAATAATGTATACATGCTAATCCAGGATATTTATTATTCTGCTAAAAATTATTTAGAGGCAGGAAAAGCAATGGAAAATGCAATCAAATGGAATGAAAAATATGAGGAGGTAAATTCAATTGATTATTTCAGAGCAGGAATGGATTTTTATATTGCAGCTGCTTATATGGACCGTGCAGACACTCTTGGCCGTCCTGCCATTGCGATGCATGCTGATACCCTATTTGCTTCAGCAATTGATTTAAATCCATATTGGCCTCCATATTATATCAATCGTGCAAGAAATAAAAATATTATAGACTATACAGGAACCGAATGGTTAGGAAGAGATGATTATGAAAACTTTATTCATGTTTCAGATTCTTTAGTTGCAGCAGGTTCCAGCCAGTATAAAGCTAATCCAAAGTATTATTTTGAAGCCTATAAATACTTAGGAGGTTATATTATTGCAACTGATACAACCGAAGGAAAAGAAGATAGGGTTAAAACTTATTTCGACAAAGCACTTGAAATTAATCCAAATGATAAAACGATCTTAGCTTATTATAAATCTTTGGAAGAACCAGCAGAAGGAGAGGAAGGAGATGAAAATCAAGAAGCAGAGGAAAATTCAGAAGCTGTAATGGAAAATGATGAAAATGCAAAGTAATTTTCATTAAAACTATTATCAAAAAAAAATCTGCGAAACTCGCAGATTTTTTTTGTTTTTAAGCAGATTGAATAAAGTATTACTAATTTTAATTATGAATAAACTCTTAAAGATGTTCCACTTAAAGAGGTATTATATACTACTAACGAACGATTTGTAATATTATTGGATGGTGAACCTGCAGTATTGAATACAGCTCCATGTTCACGACAATAATACGATCCATTTGAAAATATCATGGCATTTCTATTTTCATGAGGACAAATACTGGAAGCAGCCACATATGAATTAGCCCCAGTTTTGGCAATTACCACATTATTTTTAATTATATATCCTCCAACTGATGCCAAAGCTGTTGCAGTACTTAGGTCAACAGTGAAATCCACGCTAGATGAAGGACTTACTCCTGCAGCTTGTGTACATGAACTTAAATTTGATCCTACGCAATAAAGTGCCAATAGGGAGGCCCCCTTAAATCCTAATGATTTTAAAAATTCATTTCGTGAAATAGATTCTTGTTTATTATTCATTTTGTTTTTAGTTAGATAATTACTAAAGATGAAACTATTTTTTCAAATAGATAGTATTTAATAGATGAACGCCCTAATTCAATCGTTCAATCCGATTTATTAAAATAAAATTCTCCGATTTTGCAGCTCCAACATTTCTTTTTATCACAGTAATTTTTCTTTAAATAGTATAAAGCTTGTGAATCTAATGCTGATTTTGGCTCAATCGCTAGATTTTTAAACCCTCTAATAATGAAATTGTTCTCGGATTTTAATTGCCTTAAATTATTGATTGCTCTTTCTGAATATTGGGCTTGGTTTTTTAGCCTTCCATAAAAGAATAATAATGGAATTACTGCATTGATATAAATTAAATCTCGGAGATAATCACTACTCTTTTTTTGTACTTTACTATTTTTTTTGCCAAAATCATAATGCTCCTTCCAATAACCTTCTAAATCAAATTTTAGTATTTTTTTTAATGCTAAATGATTTTCAATGGATAAAATAAAAGATACAATAGATATTTTCTCCGTAATAAATTGAATGAATTGAGCTATTCTTGGTCCTGGAAAATTACTTGGTCTGGTCTTTGAGAACTTCCATTCAAATTTCTTTAAATACTCCCCTTTGATTTGATATTTATTCTTGATGTGGAAAAATTCTTTTTTTAATATTTTTGAATATTCATCCAAGGCTTCCTCTTCCAAAAATCCCGCCAAACCAAAAAATAAGGATTCTAGTTTAAGGGTATTATTTCGATAATTTAAAACCATTTTCAATGGTATCATTTTTAATAATAATTCCATTGGTTGAGTATTTAATGGTAAGCCAAAGACTCTTCCCAAAGCCTGATAGAAAGTTCCCTCCAAATCATGAAGATTTTCCTCATAAATTTCATATAAATCCTGAGATTTATTCTCTAGTCTTTCAAAGATTATTTCATTTAAATAGGCATAAATGAATTTCTTATCTATGTTTCCTAGGATATTTTCGCATGGGATGAACTGAAAAACCTCTTTGAAAGAAATTGATTCTAAAGTCGTGAATTTGGATAAAACTAATTGAGGAATTCTTTCTCCATTTTGATAGGTAATGTCTAAATCATTTTCCCAAATAACATGTAAAATTACATTCTCATAGGCCAAGTTTTTTTGATGTTGATGCTTTTTCCAATCCGAACTTCTTACATGCAATTCAACTGTTCCAAACCATAGAACCCCATCAATCTTGATTTTTGCATTTTGGAAATCTGGGCCTGAATTTATATTAATCTTCCCTGGAAATAGGATCTCAATTTTTGCCCCTTCCTCTGTGGTTAAACTCAATACATTAAATTGTAATTTAGACCAAATTCTCGATAATATTACCTCATTCATAATCCTTTTTTATCGAAATTCTAAAAGGATTATTTGATTTCCTAACAGTAAACTGATATTATGTGGTCTTCCTTGATCGATTCACTAAATAAACGCCAATTAATAAAATTATTAGGAATAAAATATGGGATAAATATATTTTTTCCCCATCAAAAACGCCCCATAATAAGGCAACTACAGGGATTAAATAAGTGACGGAAATTGCCACTACCGGACTCGTCATTATTATCAATCGATTAAATACGATCATTGAAATGGCAGAGCCTGCCAATCCCAATACGCTCACATAAAATATGGCCAATAAACGTTCCGAATCCATTCCTCCTGTAAAAAAACTTTGACTCATTAAAAATAAAAAGGAGATAGGGCCTAAAACCATGAATATTCCAGAAGTAGAGGTTATAGGGTCAAATTTTGATAATTTTGAACTAATGATATGAGAATTTAATCCGTATAATAAGGTTGCAATAATTACCCATATTACATGAATATTGAAATCTATGGAAAAACTTTCGCCTACCATTGTAAGTCCCAAACATCCAATTAATCCTAAAAATATTCCCCAAGTTTGTTTAGTGGTTACTTTTTTAGAGAAGAATAAAATTCCTAATATCAAAGTAAATAAAGGTGTGAACGCATTTAACATGCCAGATAGGGCAGAAGGTAAATATTTACCTGCAATGGAAAATAAGATGGATGGAATTAAATTGCCGGATAATCCTGCTGCGGCTAAATAAATCCAATCCTTTTTTTCAATTTTAGTTCTTCTTTTAATGAAAAATGGGATGAAAAATAAAAATGCAATAAATATCCTTAAGGATCCTAATTCAATAAAATTTAAGCCATTCAAGGCTTTTTTTACTAAAATGAAGGAACTTCCCCAGACTAAAGAGAGAAAAATGATTGAACCTAGGACTCCTGCTAGGTTGTTGATGATTTTTTTCATTAAGAATTAACTAAATATACGTCTTCAATTTCATTAAAAATCTCGCATAATTCATCATAAGAATTAGTGGTTACCATTCTATTTCTAATGGGCTTAAAATTTTCTAAACCTTTAAAATAACTCGCATAATGTCTTCGCATTTCTACAATTCCACCATGCTGCCCCTTCCACTTTAAGGAAAAATCTAAATGAGATTTACAAACCCTAATTCTATCTGAAATTGTAGGAGGTTCCAGTTTTTCACCTGTCTTTAAATAATGCTTGATTTCATTGAAAATCCACGGATAACCAATTGATGCTCTTCCAATCATTATTCCGTCAACTCCATATTTATTCTTATATTCTTTCGCTTTTTCAGGGCTATCTATATCTCCATTCCCGAAAATAGGAATTTTTATTCTAGGGTTTTCCTTAATCTTGGCAATTAGTCGCCAATCTGCATTTCCTTTATACATCTGTACCCTCGTTCTACCATGCACCGTTAAGGCTTTTATTCCAATATCCTGTAATCTCTCCGCCACCTCTTCAATATTTTTTGTTGAATCATCCCAACCTAATCGGGTCTTGACGGTTACTGGTAAATGGGTAGCATCCACCACTGCCTTCGTCATTTCCACCATTTTGGGAATATCTTGCAATAAGGCAGCCCCTGCGCCTTTGCAAGCCACTGCTTTTACCGGACAACCATAATTTATATCGATTAAATCAGGGTTTACCCGTGTAGCAATTCTTGCACATTCAGCCATCGTTTCAATATCTGAACCGAATAATTGAATGCCAATAGGACGTTCATATTCAAAAATATCAAGTTTTTGGACAGATTTTACCGCATCTCTAATGAGACCTTCTGAGGAAATAAATTCCGTATACATTAGGTCTGCGCCGTTTTGTTTACATACTTCTCTAAATGGTGGATCAGATACATCCTCCATTGGCGCCAATAATAATGGAAATTCTCCTAAGTCAATATTGCCAATTTTAACCATTTCAATAAAATATTTCGTAAATTTACAAGGTTAAATTTAGAAATGGAAAATTCAGGAAAAATTATACCCCTTCATTTATTATCTAGGTTATTCCTATTATTTGGTTTTTATTTGCTTGGGGCATTTATTGGACAGTTTTTTGGTTTATTAGCAGTAATAAATTTATTGAAAGTAGATACAGAAGTATTTTCAAATCCTACTCAAGCAGCACAGTTCTTAGTAGATTTTATCAATAATCCAGAAAATTATATTAACGGACATAAAGCGCTTTTGAGTTTGCAATGGTTTTCTGCTCTAGGTGGGTTCATTCTTCCTGCAATTGCGTATAATAAATGGATTGAAAAAGGTATTTATTCAAACCTTGGTAATTATCGCCCGAATTGGCAAATATTTGTTTGGTGTTTCATCCTTGTGATTATCTCAAATCCTGCGATGGAAGCTTTAAGTTATTGGAATTCCCAATTACATCTTCCTTTAGCCTTCAAAGACCTGGAAGAAAGTATGTTGAAAACCCAAGAAAGCCTAGATAAAATGACCTTGTTCTTTCTAAACATGCATAATCCTACTGAATTTATTTCCGTAACGATTGTCGTAGCTTTGGCCGCAGCTGTAGGAGAGGAATTATTTTTTAGAGGAATCATTCAAAATTTATTTTTAAAATATTGGAATAAACCCCATTTGGCAATTTGGTTAACGGCTTTTATATTTAGCTATATTCACTTTCAATTTTTAGGATTCTTTCCAAGATTATTTTTAGGTGCATTTTTAGGATATATTTATTTTTGGTATAGAACTTTATGGGTACCCATCGTATTTCATTTTTTCAATAATTTCTTAATTGTAGCAGCTGCTTATCTTTATCAATTAAATGGCGTAAAAATTGAAGAATTAATTGAGACAAAAATGCCTGAATTATGGACAATTCCGCTATCTTTGGCATTGATATTTTTCTATGTTCAAAGATTGTATAAAAATAGGTTAAACTAATGACTGCTTGGAAATTATTAAGGAAGTCTGAAAATCAAATTGAATTAGATTTAATGTCGAAATTTTTAAAGGAAAATTTGGATATAGATACTGTACTCATTAACAAACAGGTAAGTGCTTATAATTTAGGTTTTTGGGAACTGCTTGTGCATGAATCAAATTTTGATTCTGCCGATCAGAAACTTTCAGAAACTTTTGAATAAACGAAATTAATTTGAAGAACTTAACAAACTTTCAGCAAAGAGTTATTGCAGCAATTATTTTTGCTCCAATATTGGTGTTTTCAATTTATTATAGTTCTATTTCTTATATTATTTTAATTGTATTTTTATGTGCTCTCACGCAATTGGAATTTTATAAATTAATGGGTTCTATTGAGGGAAATTTACCTTTAACCTTTTTTGGGACTTTTATAGGAGTATTTTTACAAGTGTTAGTTTATCTTGTTGAAAAAGGTCAAATTTCTTTTCATAATTATTTCTGGCTTACCCCATTACTTACCTTGATATTTTTTATCAAACTCTATAAGCCGAATGATGAAAGGCCATTCCAAAATATTGCCTATACTTTTCTAGGGATTATTTATGTGGCTGTACCATTTGCTTTATTCACGGTTTTAGCCTTTACAAAAAATCATACCTATGATTTTCAAATCATTTTAGGATCACTTTTTATGCTTTGGGCATCAGATTCAGGCGCCTATTTTGCCGGATTGAAATTCGGAAAAACTAAATTATTTGAACGTGTTTCTCCTAAAAAATCTTGGGAAGGAGTAATGGGAGGTTTAATTGCAACAGAAATTACTGCCTCTATTATTTCATCCTTATTTACTAATTATAACCCCTGGCAATGGATAATCATTGGCTTTATTATTGTGGTTGTTGGAACCTATGGAGACCTTGTAGAATCCTTATTGAAAAGATCCATAAAAATTAAAGATTCCTCTAATTTTATTCCGGGCCATGGTGGTTTATTGGATCGTTTTGATGGCTTGTTATTATCCATACCATTTATTATTGCCTTTCTTAAATTATTTTAACAAAATTTCGTTGAGTATTTAAAGGGTTTTTTCTAAATTTCAGAATGATCAGCCTAAAAAAAATATTTTGGATATTCATATTTGCCTTTTCCATTTCCATTCATGATGGATTTTCACAAGGAAGAGATAAGTCTATTCAATTTGTGGCTCGCGTAATCTCAGAAAATAATATGGATTTTCTTCCCTCTGCTTATGTTTTGAATAAAACTGCAGGAAGAGGTGGAATCTCAGATGATTATGGATTAGTAGAATTATTTGTCTATCCTGGAGATACTATAGAATTTTCCTATGTAGGATTTGAAAAAAAACAATATATCATAAAAGACGAAAAAGAATTGATGCAATCTGCTTTGATTCGACTAAAAGAAAAATCTACTATGCTTCAAGGAGTAACGGTATTTCGTCACCAAACCCTAGAAGAGTTCGAAAAGGCTGTTTTAAATATGAAATTGCCAGATGCTGAGGATAGAGAGAATATGGCCAATAATTTAGCTCAGTCCAAACTTTCAAATTTAGCCATTCAAGCAGGTCAATCTTCTAATTTTAATTATCGAAATTTTTCAGATAAAATGATTTTTAGTACTACTAATAAGAATTTTTATAATGCGGGTTTATGGGGCCTAACCAATCCATTTGCTTGGGCTAATTTCTTAAAATCTATTAAGAATGGAGAGCTAAAACGAAATCCTAAAAACGATGCCTACAATATCCTACCTAGGGAGACCGTCACTACCGGAGAATATCTAAGAGAATTAAAATCTAGATAGTTTATTAAAAATTTTCTGTAGAATATTATTTTAAAAATTATCAATAAACTTTTTTAATTTTTAATTTTTTTTTGGTAGGGGTACCAACACCCCTTTCCCCCTGTAATTTAATAATAATTAATTTTCTTTTTTATTAATTTATTGAATAATCAATTTTCAATTAAAAATTATCAAATATTAGATAATTTCTTAATCACTTATTCTAAAATCAAAAACTGGTAAGGCCTAAATTTGAAATTTTTAACCTCAATTTTAGTGCCTGTCCATAAATCTAGAAATCTCTTTTTACCTGGAAATAAATCCAATAAATTTATTTCAACAGATTCCTTCGAATAATTAAATAAACAATGGATTTCTTTTTTGTTGTGGGTCCGACTATACCCCACAATTGATCGATGCAGAGAAGGTAACCAATTGATATTTTTTCTG
>CAZVFE010000049.1:11181-12956 GCA_964626405.1 uncultured Cytophagales bacterium
ACTATACCCCACAATTGATCGATGCAGAGAAGGTAACCAATTGATATTTTTTCTGTCGGCAAATACTTCTTTTGATTTTCGGATTTGAATCAATTTTTGAGTTCCTGAAAAAATTATTTGCTCAATTGTTCCATTCTTGTTTCTTAATTCATTTTTTTTCCAATCAATCACAGGGCGATGCATCCATCGGTTATCATAGGATTTTCCAGGGTCTTCCAAATAGGAATAATCATTGATATAGGCAACTTCATCCCCATAAAAAATGATTGGAATACCCCCCAAGAAAAAGGATTGGGCTTGCATCATTAATATTTTACTTAATGATTCAGCAATCAAATCATTATTTCGTAATTCTAAACCCTTTTCTAATCCGCATAATGAGGCTAGTGAACCAGAAATTCTTGCATCATTCGTCTTCGGGTTTACCGCAAATAATGCCCCCATGGCCGGACTTATCTCATGCTCTCCACTATAATATTCTTTTAAGAAATTACGATGTAAATAGGGTGTATAACCTACATTTTCAATCATATAATCATCGAAACCTAGTCCGATATCATCGTGGCAACGTGTATAATTTATCCATGTTGCACCTAAAGGCTTATTTTTCAAGACTTGTTGTGCCTCCAGCATAATTCTGGTATCTTGGGTGGCTAGGGCATCCCATTGAACTGCCATTTGAGTAGCATTGTAGGCAATATCGCATTCATGTGCAATGAATCTTCCCGTGCCAAAATATTCCATAATTTGATGCGGACCAACGATGGCCTCTCCTAATAATGCCATTCCGGGACTACTTATTTCCACACATAAGCGAATAAAACGCAATAATTGATGTGCTTGAGGTAGGTTCTGACAGGTTGTGCCTGCTTCCTTCCATATAAAGGCAGGAGCATCAATTCTCAAAACATCCACACCCATATTTGCATAAAAGAAGATGTTTTTCAACATTTCATTCAAGACAATCGGATTTTTATAGTTTAAATCCCATTGATAAGAATGAAAAACCGACATAACCCATTTATCAAGTTCTTTTACATAAGTAAAACTTCCGGGTGAAGATTCAGGAAAAATTTCAGGCATGGTTTCATCCATGATATCTGGAATTTCCCTATTCTCATAAAAATAAAAATATTCTTGATATTCCTTATTTCCAGCTTTTGCTAATTTTGCCCATTCATGGTGGTGAGAAGTATGATTTAAGACAATATCAATCATTAAATACATTTGATTTTTCTGCATTTCCTTTTGGAAATTTATCAAATCTTGAATAGTGCCAAATCGTGAATCTACTTCCCTAAAATTTGATACAGCATAGCCGCCATCACTTTCTCCCTTGGGACTTTCAAATAAGGGCATTAAATGTAGATAGTTTATTCCCAATTCCTGAAGATATCCCAGTTTTTTGGGCATCTCTTTTAATTTTCCAGCGAATTGGTCTACATATAAACTCATTCCCATTAGGTTCTGATCAGTAAACCAAATATCCTTTTTGGATTTTTCTATATCTCTATCCTTTAGATCTTTTCTTCTTTCAGAAAATGCTGAAAACAAGGTTTCAACCAAAGTATTGAAATGCTCTTCAGACTGAGGTAAATGTCCGTATAATTCCTGATAAATATCTTCAATATCAGCAATATTCGCATCAAATCTTTCTTTGAAATTAGCTTGATAAATTGCTGGAATTTTATATTTCTTTACTAACTGAGTAAATAATTGGGAAAACTTTTTTCTATACACGATTATTCAAAAATAGAATGATTTAAATTTTTAAA
>CAZVFE010000050.1:0-8625 GCA_964626405.1 uncultured Cytophagales bacterium
TTCACTCTTCACTCTTCACTCTTCACTCAATTAATACTTAGAAGCTACTTCTGCTCCTACTTTCTTTAATGTTTCAATAATCGCATCATCATATTTGCCTTTTGCTATTTGAGCTAATGTATCAGCATGCGATGCCTTTAAAACAGAAATATAATCTTTTTCAAATTCTCTAACTTTTTCTACTGGCACTTTATCCAATCCTCCAACTGTTGATAAGAAAATCATTGCTACTTGCTCTTCAACTCTTTGTGGACTAAATTGAGGTTGCTTCAACATTTCAAGGTTTCTTCTACCTCTATCAATGGTTAATTTAGTAGATGCATCTAAATCTGAACCAAATTTAGCAAAGGCCTCTAATTCTCTAAATTGTGCTTGATCTAATTTAAGCGTACCAGCCACCTTTTTCATTGGCTTAATTTGTGCATTTCCTCCTACACGCGATACTGAAATACCTACGTTGATAGCAGGACGAATACCAGAGTTGAATAAATTCGTCTCTAAGAAGATCTGTCCATCCGTAATTGAAATTACGTTAGTTGGAATATATGCCGAAACGTCTCCTGCTTGAGTTTCAATAATAGGAAGTGCCGTTAAAGATCCTCCTCCTTTTACTTTTCCCTTTAAAGATTCTGGTAAATCATTCATTTGAGAAGCAATCTCATCGGATGAATTTACCTTAGCAGCTCTTTCTAATAATCTTGAGTGTAAATAGAATACATCACCTGGGTATGCTTCACGTCCTGGTGGACGTCTTAATAATAAGGATACCTCTCTATAGGCAACAGCTTGTTTAGATAAATCATCATAAACAACTAATGCTGGTCTACCTGTATCTCTGAAATATTCTCCAATAGCAGCACCAGTAAATGGAGCATAGAATTGCATTGGAGCTGGGTCAGAAGCTGATGCTGATACAATTACTGTATAATCCATCGCTCCAGCTTTTCTTAATACTTGCTCTACCTGCTTAATTGTAGACGCTTTTTGTCCAATAGCCACATAAATACAGTATACTGGCTCCCCTCTATCATAAAATTCTCTTTGGTTAATGATCGCATCAATACAAACAGCAGTTTTACCTGTCTGGCGGTCTCCAATCACTAATTCTCTTTGTCCTCTACCAATTGGAATCATAGCATCAATAGCTTTGATACCCGTTTGCATCGGCTCTGTTACAGGCTCTCTAAATACAACACCAGGAGCTTTACGCTCTAAAGGCATTTCGAATAATTCTCCTTCAATCGGTCCGTTTCCATCTATAGGCTGACCTAAAGTATTTACAACCCTACCTAAAATTCCTTCACCTACTTCTACTGAAGCAATTAAATTGGTTCTTTTTACTGTATCACCTTCCTTGATATCTTTCGAATCTCCCAATAATACCGCTCCAACATTATCCTCTTCTAAGTTTAATGCTAATGCTTTTAGGCCGTTTTCAAATTCAATTAACTCCCCAGCTTGAACATTGGATAAACCATAAATTCTTGCTACACCATCACCAATTTGTAATACGGTGCCTATTTCTTCTAATTCTGCCTGTGTTTTAGCGTTTGATAGTTGTTCACGAAGGATCGCTGATACCTCATCCGGTCTAACTGATGCCATATTTTAAAAATTATAATTTATAGTGCTGTAAAAAATATTTTTTCGGGTGCAAAAATAGACATGAAATTTGAATATTCCTAACTTAATTTTTGTTAATATATTCTTTTGCCTAATAAAATTTATTAATTTGCGTTTCTTAATTAAATTCAATTTTTATATGAAAAACAAAACAACAAAAATCCTAACCCTGTCCGCTAGTTTAATGATATCTGCTGGCCTATCAGGACAATCCAATCTGTCCAATTCAAACTTATCAAATCAAAAAGATTCATTATCTTATTCCTTTGGTGTTTTGATGGGCTCTAATTTTGTTCAACAAGGCGTTGAATTAAATCCTGATCTAGTCTCTAAAGGTTTATTAGATGCTTTAGGTAATAAAACTCCTTTATTAGAACCTGAGAAATGTCAGGAAATTGTCTCTAGTTTCTTTGAACAATTACAAAGGCAAGCTCAAGCTGCAAATGAAGCGGTTGCCCAAGAAAATAAAATGAAAGGAGAAAAATTCCTAGAAGAAAATAAAACTAAGGAAGGTGTAAAAGTAACCTCATCTGGACTACAATACAAAATTTTGCAAGAAGGCAATGACCAAAAACCAACTGCAGATAGTACGGTTTCTGTCCATTACCGAGGTACTTTATTAGATGGTACAGAATTTGATTCTTCCTTCAAAAGAGGAGAACCAGTTAAATTTAAACTTTCACAAGTAATTCCAGGTTGGACAGAGGGTGTTCAATTGATGGGAATTGGCGCGAAATACATTTTTTACGTACCTTCGAATTTAGCTTATGCTGAAAGAGGTGCTGGAAACGTTATTCCTTCAAATGCAACTTTAATTTTTGAAGTCGAACTTTTAGATATTGAAAAATAATTATGAAAAAGTATATCCCATTATTATTACCCTTGAGTTTTTTTATTGCAGCCTTTATTCATGCTGAAGGAAATCAGGAAAATGCTGCTTCACAAAAATTCCCTTTTGCTACAGAAGATTTACAACCAAATCTCGATCAAGCAAAAGTAGAAAATTTAATTGTGGGATTATTAACCAATTATCACTACAAGAAAGTGGATCTAAACGATTCACTTTCCTCAGTGATTTTTGATAATCTTTTGGACGATTTCGATCCAAATAAAACTTTTTATATTCAATCCGATATCGATGAATTTGAAAATTATCGATACAAAGTTGATGATTTTTTGAAATTAGGAGATTTATCTCTTCCTTATTATATGTACAATCGATTCCATAATCGATCAGAGGAAAGGTTTAATTATATCAAAACCCAACTAACCCAAATGCCAGATTTCTCAATTGATGAATCCTATTCACCAGATAGAGAGGAAGCTCCCTTTGCGAAATCAACGCAGGAATTAGATGATTTCTGGAGAAAAGAATTAAAAAGAATTTTATTGGATGAAAAGATTTCTGGTTTAGCAGATTCTACCATCCTTAAAAATATTACCAATAGATATAATAGAACTGAAAAATACTTAAATAAAACCAATTCAGATGATGTATTTCAAATGGTGATGAATGCATTTACCAATGCCATTGATCCTCATACGAATTATATGAATCCCAAAAATGCGAATGAATTTAATAAGGATATGTCCCAGGCTTTTGATGGTATCGGGGCTTCACTTCGTTTAGAAGGAGATTATATCACAATTAAAGAATTAATTCCTGGTGGTCCTGCCTTTAGAGGGGGAGATTTGAAACCTGAGGATCGCATCGTTGGTGTTGCACAAGGTGAAAATGGAGAATATGTTGATGTAGTAGGCTGGTTTACGGATGATGTAGTTCAAATTATTAGGGGGGAAAGAGGAACTATGGTTCGCTTAAAAATACTTTCTGCAAAAGTAGCCCCAGGAACGCTTCCACATGAAGTGAAAATTATTCGTGAAAAAATAAAAATAGAAGAGCAAACTGCAAAATCTGATATTTTAGAATATAAGGATGAAAATGGTAGCCATCAAATCGGAGTAATTACCCTGCCAATGTTTTACAGAGATTTTGATGCCGCTAGAAAAGATGAAAAAGACTTTAATTCAACCACAAAAGATGTTGAAAAATACCTAAATGAATACAAAGAAAAAGGTGTAGATGGAGTTATAATCGACTTGAGAAATAATGGTGGAGGTTCGTTGACTGAGGCTATTGAATTAACCGGTTTATTTATTCCCCAGGGTCCTGTTGTTCAAAGAAAACAATCTGACGGGAATATTTCTGCCGAATATGATAGAGATCAAAGGGTAGTCTATTCTGGCCCATTAGCGGTACTGACAAACGGTTTCTCAGCATCAGCATCTGAAATTTTCGCTGGAGCAATTCAAGATTATAAAAGAGGAATTATTGTGGGTGGACAAACTTATGGAAAGGGGACAGTACAATCTGTAGTGAATCTTGATAATTATATTAAATCGTCAAAATCCTCAGGAATCCTAAAATTGACACTTGAAAAATTCTATCGAGTAACAGGGAGTTCAACCCAAAGAAAGGGAGTGATGCCAGATTTTAAAATGCCTTCTTCTTATTCTGCTGAAGAATTTGGGGAAGATTCTCAAAAATCTGCCCTTCCATGGGATCAAATTCCAAGTTCCAATTTTACCCCAACTAATACGATCAATAATGAAATTATGTCGTCCTTATCAAATCAATTTAAAAAAGATTTGATGAATGATGAGAAAATTTTAGAATTGAAGGATGAAATTGAGAAATGGAAGGAAAGAAGAGCCAAAAATTTAGTCTCCCTAAATTATGAGGTTAGAAAAAAAGAAATAGAGGATCAGAAAAATGATTCAGACTTAAACGAGGAGGAAAAAGCTGAAAAAGAAGCGGATAAAAAATTAGATGAAAAAGCCCTTGCTCATAAACGTCTTTCCGAGGATATTTTTATTATAGAGTCTCAAAGATTATTGTCTGAGTGGATTAATATTTCAAAGGAAGAAAAATTAGTTATTCGTAAATAATTTACAGGGATTTCCCTAAAGGAAATTAGAAGAAAATAATTGTTGTTAAATATTTGATAATGCGAATTTCAAAGGATATAAAAAATAAAATAATTGAAATCGGAGATTGGATGTTTGAACAACAATCGAAAATTCAATCTGATCAAATAATTTTGAAGGGGAAAAATGATTTGGTTTCTTATGTAGATAGGGAATCCGAAAAGAAATTGAAAATCATTTTGAACCAGGCATTTCCAGAGGCAGAAATAATAGGAGAGGAAACTAATACCGGTTTTGATCATATTGATAATGGATATTATTGGGTTGTTGATCCCTTGGATGGTACAACTAATTTTTTACACCATCTTCCAATTTATGCAATTTCAATTGGTTTAGTGAAAGATAAACAACCGATATTAGGGATTATTTATGATCCCTCAAGAAAAGAATTTTTTTATGCTGAAAAAGGGAAAGGTGCTTTTTTAAATGATGAAAGAATTCATACCTCCAATGAACCTTCCATTTCCAATTCCTTATTTGCTACAGGATTTCCCTACTATGATTTTAAAGATTTAGATAAGTATATTGAGTTTCTCAAACATCTAATGAAAAATTCCCACGGCTTAAGAAGAATGGGAGCTGCGGCAATTGATTTGGCTTGGGTAGCAGCAGGAAGATTCGAAGGCTTTTTTGAATTCAACCTAAAACCTTGGGATGTTTGCGCCGGTAAAATATTGGTTGAAGAAGCAGGAGGAAAGGTTACGAACTTTTCGGGGAACGAGGATGTTGTGTTTAAAGGAGAAATCATTGCAGCTGGTAAAGTTTTCCCTGATTTTTTAAAAGATTTGCAAAAATTTTGGTAAGTTCGCTGAATTATGGAGCAATTAATTATTTTTTCTGTTTTTGCTATTTCTGTGATCTATCTTGGTTCATTAGTCTATAAAAGTTTTTTTGGAAAAAACGCCGGACAATGTGCAAAGGGATGTGGAGGTGCATGTTCTAATATTAATCATAAAATTACAGAAAACTCCTAATGTCTAAAGAAAGCGGTAAAATTGTTGATTGGCAAATATTTAAACGAATTTATGGATTTCTAGGTCCTTATAAATTGCGTTTCTGGTCTTTAGTTTCCCTGATTCTTTTAGTAGCTTGTATTGCCCCTCTCAATCCCCTTTTAATTCGCTATACAATAGATAATTATATCAAAGTAGATCAATTAGATAATCTTAGAAATATGTTTATTCTAATGATTTTCGCTCTAATTATTCAGACTTTATTTAATTTTCTAACATCCTATATGGCGGGTACACTCGGACAGCAAGTTATTAAGGATATTCGTGTAAAACTTTATAATAAACTTGTTCGATTAAAACTTTCCTTTTTTGATCATACACCCATAGGAACTTTAGTAACCCGTACTGTTTCAGATATAGAGACCTTGAATGAAGTTTTTTCACAAGGACTTGCCTCAATAGCAGGAGATATACTTCAATTAATAATCATTATTGTGGTCATGTTTTACACAGATTGGAGATTAACCCTCATTATTTTGGCAACTATACCATTCATGGTATTTTCGACTTATGTATTTAAAGAAAGTATTAAAAAATCTTTTAATGAGGTTAGAACGGCTGTGGCGAATTTAAATGCATTTACCCAAGAACATATCACAGGAATGATGATTGTTCAATTATTTAATTCAGAAAAAAGAGAATATCAACGATTCAAGGCAATCAACGATAATCATCGAAAGGCAAATATCAAGGGCATTATGGCCTATTCTATTTATTTCCCTGTTGCCGATGTTATTTCTGCGGTTGCCATTGGTTTAATTGTTTGGACTACATCCATTTATATATTAAAAGGGCAACAAACTGCAGGTACACTTACAGCTTTCATCATGTTTATCAACTTGTTTTTTAGACCGATAAGAATGCTTGCAGACCGTTTTAATACCCTTCAAATGGGAATAGTTTCTGCCTCAAGAATTTTTACCCTTTTGGATTCTGAAGAATATATTCAGAATGATGGAAAAATAATTTCAGAAAATTTTGAAGGAAATATTCAAGTTAAAAATATAAGATTTGCTTATAATGAACCTGAATATGTAGTGAAAAATGTAAGTTTTGATGTAGAAAAAGGTAAAAAAATAGCTATTGTTGGAGCTACTGGAGCAGGTAAATCCTCTATTATTGGTTTAGTTTCCAGAATGTACGATCCTCAAGAAGGAGAAATTCTTTTTGATGGGATTCCCCTTAAAGATTATGAATTAACCTCAATTCGTAATCAATTGGCAGTTGTTTTGCAGGATGTATTTTTATTTTCTAATTCCATTGCCTATAATATTCATTTAGGAGATGAAAATATTCTACAAAAAGATATTGAAAATGCAGCCAAAGCTGTAGGAATACATAAATTCATCCTTTCATTACCGGGTGGTTATGACCATGTGGTCTCTGAACGTGGAGCTTCTATTTCCGTAGGGCAGCGACAATTGATTTCATTTGTTCGTGCTTTGGTAAGAAATCCCAAATTAATCATTTTAGACGAGGCTACATCTTCTGTGGATTCAGAATCTGAAAAAATGATTCAAAATGCTATTCAAACTTTATTAGAAGGAAGAACAGCAATTGTAATCGCTCATAGACTTTCTACTATTAAAAATGCAGATACCATTTTGGTAATGGATAAAGGGGAAATAAAGGAGAGAGGAAGCCATGATGAATTACTCTTACAAAATGGTTTGTATAAACAATTATACGAACTACAGTTTACTAAAGAAATTTAATTAATTTTGCAAAATGAAATTAACCAAATTAATCATCTTATTACTTGGACTGACCACCTTGATTGCCTCTTGTGGTAATTTTGAGAAATTCCGTAAAAAGGCAGGAGTTCAGGAAAAATACAAAGCGGCCATAAAATATTATGATGAGGGAGAACTAAATAAAACAAGTATTTTATTAGAAGAAATTCTTCCTTTGATAAAAGGAGATACCATTCAAGAATCTGCTACTTTTTTACAGGCAAAATGTGATATGGATGGAGAAAATTGGGCTATTGCAAGTAGTCATTTTACAACATTTGCAGAAACCTTTTCTCGCTCACCACGGTATAAAGAAGCCTTGTATTTAGCAGCTTATTGCCTTTATATGGCCTCTCCCGAATTCAATTTGGATCAAACAGATACTAAAGAGGCTATTAATAAAATACAATCTTATATTAATAATTATCCCGATACAGAATATCTTGGAGAATGTAATAGAATGATTAAGGAATTAAGGCAGAAGTTAGAGAAAAAATCTTTTGAAAAAGCAAAATTATATTATACAATTTCCCCCTTTAATATCGCAAATTTAAAATCTGCGGTTATCGAAATTAATAATTTTCAAAAAGATTTCCCAGATTCCCAATTTTCTGAGGAAGTCGCTTTTCTAAAGGTAAAAGCCCAATATGAATTAGCAGAGGTGACAATTCCAAGTCTTCAAAAAGAACGTTTCGAAGAAACTAAACAATTTTATTTGGAACTTTTAGAAAAATATCCTGAAAGTGCCTATTTGAAGGAGACTGAAAAATTATATTCAAATGCCATAGATCGCGTTGTAGAAATTGCGAAAGTTGAAGCAGAAGAAGATCAAAGAAAAAAGGAAGCTGCTAAATTACAAGGTGCATCTAAAGTTATTGGTAGCGAAAATTAATTTTGAGATGCATAATTATTTGTGTATTTTTGCAAACTTAAATTAAACTCAATTAAATCCGATGAATAAAACACAATCTAATCCATCGATTATCACTCGTGATACAGATAAAATTGCTGCAGTTACAGGTAATGTATATGAATCTGTATTTGTTATTTCACAGCGTGCTAGACAAATTTCTACTAAAACTAAAGAGGAATTACAGTCGAAATTATCGGAATTTGCTTCTACTGTAGATAATTTAGAAGAAGTTTTTGAAAATAGAGAACAAATTGAGATTTCTAAATACTACGAAAGATTACCGAAGCCAACGGCTGTTGCAATTGACGAATTCATGGAAGGTAAAGTGAATTATAGAAATAAGAACGAAGAATAG
>CAZVFE010000050.1:8725-12663 GCA_964626405.1 uncultured Cytophagales bacterium
GTTTATGGAACGGATTATCAAACTCAAATTTTAAATTATATTGATAAGGATTTTACCTTTTCCTATCAATTAGGAATGCCGCTGACCTATAACGATAATAATTTCATTGATAATTTAACCTCCACTTTGGCATTTTATGCCAATTTGGTTTGCGTCTATTCTTATGATTCTTTCGGTGAATTGGGAGGCAATCCCTATGTTCAAAAAATTAATAATATAGTCAATTTAGCTGTTACGAGTGGCAAGGGTTGGGGAAATGCCACAGATATTCGTTCTAGAGCAGGAATTAACGAAAATTTATTGAATCAACAATTACAGGGTTTTAGAAAGAATTTTTACCAATACCATCGACTGTACCTTGATCAGTTCGTCAATAATCCAGATGCTATGCGAGAAGGTTTAGTTAAAATTTTTAATGAAATGCGAGAAATAAACGCTTCTCGTCCGGGTTCCGCCTATTTACGATTATTTTTTGAATCGAAATCGAATGAAATAATTTCAATTATGGATGAGGCTACACCAACAGTTCGTCAGCAGGCCTTTGCTCAATTAAGTAATCTAGATCCTACAAATACCGAAAAGTACCGAGCTTTAATTAAATAATAAAGCTTAAAATCAATACCTTCTTCGTATTTTCTCCTACCTTAAACCGGTTGTCGATTCGATGTCCTACTACCCAACAAATCGAATGTCCCGACAAAAGAATTTTCGTTTTTTTCTTAATTAATAAAGGTACTTTTTTGTCTGTAAGAAAATCCGAGATTAATTTTTTTGAATTCATTCCAAGTGGACAAAACCAATCACCTTCGGCGGCTGTTCGAATTTCCAAGGGCCATTGTACTAATTCTGCATCCAAAATTGCCACATTATCTCCTTGGTTTAATTTTAATTTTGAATCAAAATCCTTCAATTCTACACTTAATTTGAAATCCTTCAATGTAATTTCTTTGGTTCCTTCTTCGAGGCTTGTTGGCCTAAATTCTTCTAAGGATTTTTGAACAATTAAATAATGTTCTCGATCAATATTTAATAGATATAAAGGACTTTCAATTACCTTTCCTGTTCCTGATATTTCACCTTGGATTAATTTTTCAATTTGATCGGAATGAAAACCTAAATCATTTAAATATTCTGAAAAAAGAACTTTGTTTTTAGAGGAAAGATCGGATGAAAATTTAATATATATTCCATCGGTTTTTTCTTGAATGAATTCTTTTTTCCAATTTTCTAATTCATCCTTAAGCCAAGATTCAATTAATGTTATTTTTTCGGCATTTTTTTGAATGGTCTCCTCAATATTCGGATTCAATTCTTTTAATAGAGGAAGTACTTCATGTCTTACGAAGTTTCGTTTGTATTTGGTGGATGAATTACTAGAATCTTCCCTCCATCCCAAACGATTTTCTGCTAAAATATCCATTATTTCTTCTTTTTGAAGAAATAAAATGGGACGAATTAAATTTTGGTTTTTGGGTAAGATTCCTTTGAGTCCAGACACCATCGTTCCCCTAACAAGGTTTAAAATTACAGTTTCTGCTGAGTCTGCTTGGTGGTGAGCTAAAGCAATATATCTATAGTCAAATTGTTTTCGAATTTCTTCAAACCATTGATAACGTAGCGCCCTTGCCGCCATTTGGATGGAAATTCCTTCTTTTTGGGCAAATTCCTCTGTTTGAAATTGAGTAAGATGAAATTCTACTTTGTATTTTTTTGCTAAAGTTCTTACAAATTCCTCATCAGCTTTTGATTCCTCTCCACGAAGTCCAAAATTCACATGTGCAATTCCAAAATTCAATTTTGATTCATGGAAAAGATGAGCCATAACGATTGAATCCATTCCCCCAGAAATAGCTAATAAGATTTTATCCGTTTTTTCGAATAAACTATTTTTTGAAATAAATTCTAAAAATCTTTCTTGAATCATCATTGAATCTTTTTTCTGATACAAAGTTATCCAAATTTTGTTTAATTTTGACTTTATGTTGAATCGTCAGCTTTTTTTACTTCTTGGTTGTTTGTTAATTTCTTTGTCTAGTCTTGCACAAAGTACCGTTTTTGTTGAAAAAGCAGATACTTTAAAAGGAACACCTTTAGTAAGAGAATTGATTGGACATGTAATTCTACATCAGGACGATATGGTCATGTATTGTCAGAAAGCATTTTTTCATACGCAATCAAATTATATCAAAGCATCTGGAAATGTTAAAATTATTCAGTCTGACACTTTAGTCATTACAGGAGATTCTGGTATTTATTATGGTAATTTGAAAAGAGCCTATATGACAGGTCATGTAAAATTGGATGATAATACGATTATTTTAAAAACTCCTAAATTAAATTATGATTTAAATACCAAAATTGCCACCTATTTCAATCATGCAATCATTGAAAATGAAGAATCTATTTTAGAATCTGAAATTGGAATTTATAATACGGATAATAAGGATTTTTTATTCATTGATGAGGTGGAGGTAACAGACCAAAAAGATGGGGAGTTAACTGCTGATTCACTTCGATATAATACAGAAACAAAAATCGCGAAATTCATTGCACCTACAGTAATAACAACAACAAAAGATACCGTTTATACTTCCAGGGGTATTTATAATACCAAAACCAAAGCATCTAATTTTACTTCTCGTACCACTGCTAAACTGGAAGATTTTGATTTAACTGGGGATAGTTTGAATTACGATTCTGAATTAGAAATTGGAATAGCAACAGGAAATGTTGAGTTTTATTCGAAAAAAGAGGATGTATACCTTTACGGTGATTTAGGAAATTATGATGGCAAAACAGGCCTGACTACAGTTACCAAAAACTCTTGGATGAAGTCTATGATGGATTCAGACTCTCTTTTGCTTAAAGCTGATACCTTGATTTCCATTGAGAATAAGGTGGATTCATCCAGGACACTCTATGCCTATCATAATGTTTTGATGTTGAAATCTGATTTTTCAGGGAAATGTGATTCTTTAACCTATGAGGATTCTTTAATTCATTTTTTTACCAAGCCAATTTTATGGACCGAAAACTCCCAAATTATTGCCGATACAATTCATTTATTTATGAAGGATAAGCAATTAAATATGATGGATTTGAGGGGGCATGCTTTTGTGATTTCAAAGGATTCACTTTTACAGGCAAATCAAGTGAAGGGAAGAAAGATGTGGGTTTACTTTGATGAGGATAATAAATTAAAAAGGGTTGATGTAGATGGAAATGGGGAATCTGTTTATTATGTAGTGGATGAAGAGGATAAGACAACCGGCCTCAATAGAGTAGAGGCAGGAAAAATGAATATATTTTTTAAGGATAATTCAGTAAATAGAATTACTTTTATTACTCGGCCTGAAGGAAAATTTATTCCCCCCAATGAATGGACCGATGAAACCAAAGAATTGGATGGGTTTATCTGGCGTGATAGGGAACGACCTACAAAAGATATGATTGAAAAAGCCGAGAATTTACCGTTGGTCGATTGATTTATTGCTTTAACCTAATTTAACTAATAACTAACAATAAAATTCTTTAATTTTGTTGTGTAAATTTTAACCACGATGAGAATATTATTTAGCCTTTTGGTAGTTTTCTTTTGTTTTGGATTTTCTCCATCCTCATCCATAATGAATGATGATAATTCTTCAGAGCCAGGATCTCTTTATTTGGATTCCAATCTTGAGGTTTCAAATTTTTTCCCCAATCCTGCAATTGATTACGTTAAATTGGATTTTAAAATTAAAACTACCAAAGAAGTAAATGTTGTTCTATTCAACGTTTTGGGGAATCCCGTAAAAAAATATACTTTAGATCGATTTGGTCAATCCGCCACTTATTTTATCGGAGATTTAAATTCTGGTACCTACTTTTATCAACTTTCAGTAGATGGAAGTCCCCTTGCAACCAAAAAATTAGTCATTAGAAATTAAGAACTACGA
>CAZVFE010000051.1:0-12247 GCA_964626405.1 uncultured Cytophagales bacterium
AAAACATAAATTAAATTTATGTTAATTATTAATTTACCTTATAATTATTCCAAACTACCAATATAAATTTGCACTTTCATTTTCACACTAAATAAATTTTTATGCACATTCAATTACTTAAAAATTGGACAAAAGTACTCCTTATTGCTTTGATACTTTTTGTCCCACAATTAAAAAGTATCGCTCAAGTTACCTCAGCAGCCGTTTCAGGTATCGTGAAAACTGAAGCCGGAGAGTCCCTTCCTGGTGCCTCCATTCAGTTAATCCACCTTCCTTCAGGTACTACTTATGGAGCAAGCGCAAATGAATCTGGGAAATACGTTATCCCTGGTGTACGTGTAGGCGGCCCCTACAAAATTATCGTTTCTTTCGTTGGTTATAAATCCCTAGAAATTAACGATATTTTCACTTCTCTTGGTCTTACCACCAATGCAAATGCCTCCCTTACAGAAGAATCTACTAACCTAAACGAAGTAATCGTCGTTGGAGGAAAAGACAAAATCTTCTCTAAAGAAAAAACTGGCGCCGCACAACAATTCACAAGAGATGAAATCACCTCCGTGCCTATTATCGGTGCTAGAACAATCGACGGTATCACCAAATACAATCCCTTCGGTAATGGCTCCTCTTTCGGTGCACAAGATTCTCGTCTAAATAATTTTACAATCGACGGTTCCCAATTCAATAATAATTTTGGTTTAGGCTCCTCCGCACAAGCGGGAGGTAGAACTGGCGCTTCAGCTATTTCCCTAGATGCCCTTGAACAAATTCAAGTAAATATCGCCCCTTTTGATATTCGTCAATCCGGCTTCAACGGTGCTGGTATCAATGCCGTTACCCGTTCAGGTTCAAACGAAATCGAAGGCTCTGCCTACCAAATGCAAAGAAGTAATTCTAAAAAATTCCTAGGTACTCAAGCGAGAGGTATCGATGTTACTTCTTCTACTTTCGAAGAAAAAGTACAAGGTTTTAGAATAGGTGCTCCTATTATTAAAAACAAATTATTCATCTTCGGAAACTTCGAGTCTATCGTAAAAACTGAACCTGGTACTACCTGGATTTCCGATGGCTCTCCCCTATCTGGCTCTCAAGTTTCTCGCGTAACCTACGCAGATATGCAAGCCCTGTCCCAATTCATGAAAGATAAATTCAATTATATCACCGGCCCTTGGGAAGGCTTCTCCTTAAATAACGAATCCAAAAAATTCTTGATTCGTACAGATTGGAATATCAACGATAAACATAAATTAACTGCAAGATATGTTCACCATAATTCATCTGCAGAAACCCCTATTTCAAACTCAAGATCTGCAGGTAATGGAAATAGAAGAGATCTATATACTGCCATGTCATTTAAAAACTCTGGATATATCATCCAAGATAATACCAGATCGGCGGTTTTAGAATTAAACTCTCGTTTCTCTAATACTATCCATAATAACTTGATCGTTTCGTACGACAAACAAAATGAAGATAGAGCTTATTTAGCACAATATTTCCCAACTATCGATATCCTGGATGGTTCGTCTACCTATACTTCCGTTGGTTTTGATCCTTTCACTCCTTCGAATAAATTAAATTATTGGACTTTCAATATCACCAATAATATTACTAAATACACTGATAAACATGTTTTAGTGGCTGGTTTTAATTTCCAAAAATATAAATCCAACAATTTATTCTACCCTGCTTCAAACGGTGTTTATATTTTCAATAGCTTGGCTGATTTCTACGCTGCAGCAAACCAAAGTGTTGCAAATGGTGGACAACCTTCTACCCTAGCTCCTGCTAGATTCCAATTCCGCTATTCAGCACTTCCTGGTGCAGCAGAACCCCTTCAAGTACTAAAAACAAATCGCTTAGATTTTTATTTCCAAGATGAATACTCCTATTCACAAAATTTAAAACTAACCTTTGGATTACGTACGAATATCATTGGATTCGAAAATACAGCCCTAGAAAATAAAGCCATTTCTGCTCTTACCTTTAGAAATGGTGAAAAATGGAATACTGGCGTAATGCCAAAAACTCAAATCTTGTTCGAACCTAGAGTAGGCTTTAACTACGATTTAAAAGGAAAAGGAACAACTCAAATTAGAGGTGGTAGCGGTATCTTTACTGGTCGCCCTCCTTATGTTTTCCTTTCTAACCAAATCGGTAATAATGGAGTATTAACTGGATTTATCGACGTATCTGGAGCAAATGCAGCAAACTATGGTTTCACTGCTGATCCAAATAAATATTTTATCCCTTCTACTCCTACCCTTCCTTCTACTTTTGATATCGCCGTTACAGACCCGAACTATAAAATGCCTCAGGTTTGGAAAAATAACTTCGCTATCGACCAAAAACTTCCAATCTTTGGTTTAGTAGCAAGTGCTGAAATTCTATTGAACAGAACAATCAATGCAGTTCACTATTATAATGCTAACCAAGAAGCTCCTACAGGGAAACTTTCTGGTTCAGATACGAGAGATTTATTCGCAGGAAATGATAATGGCGTAAGAATTAATGATAATGTTTCCATGGCTGCTGTTCTTACAAATAAAAATGGAGCTTATAATAATTCCCTTACTCTAAAATTAGAAAAACCTATCCAAGATGGTTTCTGGGGTTATGTTGCATGGACAACCTCTTCAGCTAAAGATTATATGAGTGCTGGTTCCATTGCATCTGGTAGTTTCCAAGGCGCGCGTTCAGTAAATGGAAATAATAACCTTTCACTTTCAAATTCTGATAACCTAATTCAAAATAGAATTGTAGGAATTCTTGGATATCGCCTAAATTATGGCAAAAAATTAGGTGGTGCTACTACCTTTACCCTAGGTTATGTTGGTTCTACAGGTAGTCCTTTCAGCTATACAGTTGCAGGTGACTTAAATGGTGATAGAATTTCAAATAATGAACTAATCTATGTACCAAAATCTGCTTCAGAATTAACCTTCCAAGCCTTAACTGTAGGAAGCGGAGCGTCAGCAAAAACTTTTACAGTTGATCAACAAGTAGCTGCTCTAGATAAATTCATTGATCAAGATCCTTATTTGTCTACAAGAAGAGGACAATATGCTGAAAGAAATGGACTATCGCTTCCGTTCTTAAACCGTTTTGATTTTAGCATCGCTCAAGATGTAAATGTATTAATCGGCGGAAAGAAAAATGCTTTCCAAATTAGAATGGATATTCTTAATGTAGGAAACTTACTGAATAATAACTGGGGTGTTTCTCAAAGAGCTAGCGCTCCTCAATTATTAAACTATAAATCAATTGCTGGTGGCGTACCAAAATATACACTTGCAACAACAACAAATGCAAGTGGAGAGGTTATCCTTCCTACAGATTCATTCCAGTATAATTCATCTGTATATGATGTTTGGCAAGCACAATTAAGCTTAAGATATATCTTCAACTAAGATAAAAATATTAAAGAGTAAATAATAAAAGGTAAAATTTAAAAGGAGCGGGATTTTCCTGCTCTTTTTTTTATATCTCAATCATGATTTTTATTTCATTCATATATTCTTTTAATAATTTATTCTGAAAAAAATTAATCAGATCACCAGACTTTAATTCTCTTGTAATTATCTTCTCCACAGGAACCTTTCCCGATTCCAACCATTCAATAACTTTTTCAAAATCTTCCTTCGTAGCATTTCTACTACTCATTAAACTGGCCTCTCTTTTATGGAATTCAGGATGCGAAAAACTGAATTTTTCCTTTTGAAGTCCCACCAATATATATTTCCCTGAATGATCCAGATAATCAATCCCGGATTCTATTGCTTTTAAATTCCCTGTTGCATCAATCACCACTCCAAATTTATCTCCTTGAACAAATCTTTTTGAACCTTCCACCAGCTCCAAGGCCTTTTCCAACCTCCCCTCATTCAATTCCATAAAATATACTTCAGCACCCATCAAGGCACCACTTAAACCCGTTAAAATACCAATCGGCCCCGCCCCAATTACTAATACCCTTTCTCCTTTCCCTAAACCAGACCGTTTAATTCCATGTAAACCGATAGACATTGGCTCCACGATAGCCAAAGATTTAGTAGGCAATCCCCTGCCCCCAATGATAAAATCTTCAGGAACGGAAACATATTCAACCATTCCTCCATCTACATGTACCCCATAAACTGCTAATTTTTCACAACAATTTGTTTTACCAGATCGACAAGCATAACATTTACCACAATGAAAATAAGGAATGATGGTTACATTTTCCCCATTCGAAAATTTTGTAGAACCATTCGAATCAATAATCTTTCCTCCTAATTCATGTCCCAATCTCCTCGGATAACTAAAAAAAGGCTGGGTTCCCTCAAAGGCATGTATGTCCGTTCCACAAATTCCAATATGATGAATTTGAACTAAAATTTCTCCTTCTTCTATTTTCGGCATTGATAATTCCTGATGAATCATCCTTCCTGGTTCCTCACAAACCCATGAATTCATAGTTAATTAATTTAGGTTTAAAAAATATCAGTAAATTTGACTAAATATAATTAGAATAATATTTTGAAGAAATTAATCTCTCTAATTTTCAGCATTTTTCTTTCAATTAATCTATTCAGCCAATCGATTCCTCCTTTTTATATTGATCAAATCAATTGGGAGATAGAATCACCTATAAAGAAGGAAACAGAATCTATTCTAAAATCTAATCAAATATTTCAAGAAAATAGCATTTCAATTAATTTGATATTCACTCAATTTAAAGAAATTTATCCGAATAGCTGGGAAATTGAAACAAAATGGACTATTAACAAAGACTTAATCGAAAATGAAGAATTATTCAGCTATAAAATTCAGTTTAAAACAAGTGGAAAATTCAATAAAGAAATATTTGCGAAAGAACTATGTAAATCAATCAAAAGGGATTTAACTGAATGGTGGAACAAAAATGCCCTTAACAATCCAAAATTGGCAAAAGAAATAATCATAAATTTTATTCCAGATAAAAAAGGAATTGAAAATTCAGATACCCTCTGTTACCCTTTAAGAAAATTAGAATGGAAGGATTTTAAAAATAGAATCCCTCCAAATTCAAACCATGCTGGTTTTATCATGACAAATTTCGAATATTCCATGAAAGATTCCGTGGTCAATGGAATTATCTATGTGGATATTCAACTTAAAACCTATATGGTTAAATCTCAATCTGGAGTTTCAAGTGAGGAGGAGGATATTCGAGTATTAAATCATGAACAAAAACATTTTGATATTGCCAATGAAATTGCACAGGATTTCAAGAAAAAGGTAATTTCAAAGAAATTCAGACCTCTTTGGTATGAATCAGAAATTTATTGGTTATTTCTAGATGCAAATAGAGATTTAGATTATAAACAAAAAGCATTTGACAAAAACCGATATTAAAATTATCCAATAATTTACCCTAATCAAACTATTAATATTAACATTTTCTTAATCTTAAATAATCTGATTTTCAATTAATTAGAATTAATTTTGACATGCAATCATAATTAAATGTTTAGTTAAGAAATTATATTTATAGCTTGAATAACGGTGAAATAAAACTGCTTAAGATTTAGGCAGTTTTTTTATTTATTATCTTATTCTTATAAATTTTATGAAAAATTTAATAAAATGGGTAAATTTCTACTTAAATTACCTTTCAAAAGTAAATTTGTCTAAATTTTAAATCAAAAAAATTACAAAATTAAAGATATGCGAATAGGCGTACTAAAGGAAACAAAGCCCCTTGAAAATAGAGTTGCTTTGAGTCCGGATGCAGTAAAATTACTTATTAAAAAGGGTTTTACAGTAAGCATTGAAAAGGGAGCAGGAGAGAATTCAAAATTTTTAGATCAAGACTATTCAGAAGTTGGGGCTTCCATTCTAAGTCAAAAAGAAATTTTCCAATCTCAAGTACTATTTAAAGTTAATTCTTTTACCTTGGACGAAGTGGCAAATATGAATCCAGAAACGATTTGTATTTCCTTTTTATATGCTTATACTCAACCAGAATTATTGGAAGCCTTTAAAAAACAAAAAATCCATTCTTTTGCAATGGATGCAGTTCCAAGAATTTCAAGAGCCCAAAAAATGGATGCCCTGAGTTCACAGGCAAACTTAGCTGGTTATAAAACAGTTCTTTTAGGTGCAAATGCGCTGACAAAAATATTTCCATTAATGATGACCGCGGCTGGAACTATCACTCCAGCGAAGGTATTAATTTTTGGCGCAGGAGTTGCCGGACTTCAAGCTATTGCTACAGCCAAAAGATTAGGGGCTGTTGTGGAAGTATCGGATGTTCGTCCGGAAACCAAGGAACAAGTTGAATCCTTAGGAGGAAGATTCCTGACAGTAGAAGGTGCTGAGGAGGTAAAAACCGAAGGTGGATATGCCAAAGAAGTTTCTGCTGAATTTTTAGCGAAGCAAAAACTCTTAATCGAAGATAAAATCAAAGAAGCAGACATCGTAATTACTACTGCCTTAGTGATTGGTAAAAAAGCTCCGATTTTAATAACAGAAGACATGGTAAAATCCATGAAGAAAGGTTCTGTAATTGTGGATATGGCAGTTGAATCTGGAGGAAATTGTGCTGTTTCAGAAATGAATAAAACGGTAGAAAAATACGGTGTTACCATTATCGGAGAATCCAATCTTCCCTCTACCCTTGCAACAGATGCTTCGCAATTATATGCAACGAATATCGCTACCCTATTTATGCACTTAGCAACACCAGAAGGCATGAAATGGGAAAGAGAAGAAGATATCACCAAGGGAAGTTTAATTACCTACCAAGGAGAATTAGTACATGAGTTTACAAAATCAATCTTAGAAAATAAATAATCATGGGAATAGATGCTTTAATCATATTAGTATATGTTTTGGTGCTAGCCAGCTTTTTAGGCTTTGAATTAATTTCAAAAGTTCCACCAACCCTCCATACTCCTTTAATGTCTGGATCCAATGCAATATCAGGTATTACCATGGTAGGTGCAATTTTAGCTTGTAATGAAGCAGGATTAACCTCTGTGAGTAAAATACTTGGGATGCTAGCCTTAATTTTAGCCTCAATCAATGTGGTTGGAGGTTATGCTGTTACAGACAGAATGTTAAAGATGTTTAAGAAAAAATAATTAGACCTGAATCGAAATTAGAATGAACTTATATATTCAATTATCTTATTTAATCGCCTCCACCCTATTCATCATTGGTATTAAAATGATGAATAAGACCAAAGATGCCCGTAAAGGAAATTTGGTTTCATCGGTCGGAATGCTTATTGCTGTTGTTGCAACAATCTTACAAATTGACTTATTAAATATTTACGAAATAATCGCCTGTATGTTAATCGGTGGTGCTATTGGCGCTTATTATTCCTACAAGGTTGAAATGACGCAAATACCAGAAATGGTAGCACTATTCAATGGATTCGGAGGCCTAGCTTCCGTGGCCGTTGCGGCATCAGATTATTGGGCAAAATATCAAATTAATGGATATGATGCAGATATCATTTTATTGATTTCAATTTTATTATCCTTATTTATCGGTGGACTTACCTTCACGGGTTCAATCATCGCTTATCTTAAATTAAACGGGAAAATATCGGGTAAGCCAATCACCTTTGGTGGCCAACATTTAATAAACTTAATATTACTTTTGGTAGTATTAGGAGCAGGTATTGGATTCAATATCCTTCCGGCAGATCCAATATTTCTTTACATCATCATCGGAATTTCTCTATTACTTGGTATCCTAACGGTTATTCCAATTGGTGGGGCCGATATGCCAGTTGTAATTTCATTATTAAATTCTTATTCAGGAATGGCAGCCTGTGCAACAGGTTTTGTTTTAAATAATAATGTATTAATCGTTGCTGGTGCTTTGGTAGGTGCATCTGGTATCATCCTGACACAAATTATGTGTAAGGCCATGAATCGTTCTTTAATAAATGTTTTATTAGGAGGTTTCGGACAAACCGTTTCAACTGTCAGTGGAGATGAAGAAGAAATAGTAGTAAAGGAAGTAGGAGTTGAAGAAGCCGCAATGTTATTTGACTCTGCAAGTTCAGTTATAGTTGTTCCTGGATACGGAATGGCAGTTGCACAAGCGCAACACGTGATCAGAGAATTATCAGAACAATGCGAGAAAAGAAATATTGATTTCAAATTTGCTATTCACCCAGTGGCTGGTAGAATGCCTGGCCATATGAATGTATTATTGGCAGAGGCGAATATCCCTTATGATAAGCTAATCGAAATGGACGATATAAACGAAGATTTTTCAAATACCGATTTAGTATTCGTGGTTGGAGCAAACGATGTGGTAAATCCAGCTGCCAGAAATAATCCTCAATCTCCCATTTATGGTATGCCAATTTTAAATGCAGATAAAGCAAGAACCGTAATTGTAAGTAAAAGAAGTATGGGTAAAGGTTATGCAGGCGTAGAAAATGAATTATTTGGATACGATAATTGCTTGATGTTATTCGGAGATGCTAAGCAAACAATTTCAAAAGTTGTTGCAGAAATGAAAGAAATGTAGTAACCTTGAAAACCTATTTAATATGAAATATGCTAATTCTAATTACATTACTGGTTTTAGGTTTAATCCTATTGTCCATTGCCAAGTTTGACCTTCACCCATTTTTAGCCTTATTAGGTGGTGCAGTAATTTTTGGATTAATTGTTGGAATGCCCACGGAGCTCATTCTTCAATCAATTCAAGAAGGATTTGGAAATGTAATCGGGAATATAGGAATCCTAATTTTATTTGGAGTAATCATCGGTACTATTCTTGAAAAAACCGGAGGAGGATTTGTTATAGCACAAAAAATTCTCAAATGGGTAGGGGAAAAATCAGTAACCCTAACCATGTTTTTATCTGGCTGGTTATTATCCATTCCTATTTTTGCAGATTCTACTTTTATCATGATGAATCCGATTGCAAAATCGGTTTCTAAAAAATCCGGAATTTCTTATGCCGTTACTGTCATGGCTGTTGCCCTTGGTGCTACTGCCTCTCATTCTTTAGTACCTCCTACACCTGGTCCAATTGCTACTGCAGGGATACTAAATGCCGACTTAGGGCTTATCATATTTTATGGAATTATCATTTCATTATTAACCTTAATACCTTCCTATATTTTTGTAAACAAATTTGTTTCAAAAATACCTTTAGAACCAATTATATCTGAATCAAATTCTTCTGAAAAGGAAAATTATCAACCAAGTGCGGCAAAGTCATTTGCCCCTGTAATTATACCTCTGATATTAATTGTTTTGGCATCCTTTGCAAAATACCCTTCCAATCCACTTGGGGAGGGGTCTCATATTCCAATTTTAATCTTCATTGGTCATCCAATCATCGCTTTGTTTATAGGAATTTTATTAAGTTTATTTTTGCCAAAAAAATTCGATAAAAAAATCATTTCATCCACTGGATGGATGGGAGAATCTTTATTACAAGCTGCTCCGGTAATTTTCATAACAGGCGCAGGTGGGGTATTTGGAAAAATGTTACAAAATTCAGGAATAGGCACCTGGATAGGAGATGAACTAAGTACGATGGGACTTGGACTATTTCTACCTTATTTAATTGCTTTTTCCTTAAAAACCTCCCAAGGGTCTTCCACTGTAGCCATGATTACCTCTGCAACCATCGTTCAACCATTATTGGGACCATTAGGTTTAGATTCTGAAATTATGAGGGTTTTTACTACCTTAGCAATTGGTGCAGGCGCAATGGCAATATCGCATGCAAACGATAGTTTCTTTTGGGCTGTAACCCAATTATCAGGAATGGACATCAAAAAAGGAAATCTAACTCAATCCCTTGGAACATTGGTATTATCTTTTTCAGCAATCATAATTCTTCTGATTATTACGCAAATCGTATTATGATTTCTTTATTTTTTTTAGGAAAAAATTAATCATCAAAGGAAAGAAAAATATTAATAAGGATAATATTGAAATACCCCATTCAGTCTTTTCACTCATCAAAAATTCGGATAAAGTACTATTAGGGAAACTATGTTCGTATAAGGAAAGAAGTAATTTCAATCCTAAAATTCCAATTACCCAAAAAGCAGAATGTTCTAATACAGGATAATCTTCTAATAATCTTACAAAATATTGAGCAACAAAACGCATGGCTAAAATTCCAATAAAAACGCCTATCCAAATCAACAAGAGATTATCAGAAAATGCTACTGCTGCAAATACATTATCAATCGAAAAAGCTAAATCCATTATCTCCACCAAAATTACCGTCCTCCAAAAAGGACTTAAAAAAGAAAAACGGTCTAACCAATGGTATTCTTTGATTTCCACTTCTTCCTCTTTGTTTTTATTTCGATAATGATCAATAAATAAATAGAGTAAATAAACTCCTCCTATTGGCTTCAACCACCAAACTTGAATAAGAAAGGACGCGAATAAAAGTGCTAAACCTCTAAACAAATAAGCTCCCCAAATACCCCATTTCAAAGCTTTTCTACGCTGATTTTCGGGTAAATTTAAAACCATAGTTGCCAGTACCGCCGCATTATCAACTGATAATAGACTTTCAATGAGGATTAAATTTCCTATGATGAAAAGGGCGTTGCCGGGGTGAGCGAAAATATCTTGAATTAAATCTTGCAATGGATATATTTTAAAAATTAAAATTACTGAATAAATCTTGAATTTAATCCTCTACTCGTCCAATTTCTCGATTTTCTTCACCTTTTCTTTCTAATAAATCATCCCCTAATTCTTTTCTTGCTTTTTCTGCTAAGGTTAATAGTTTTTGATAAATTTCAGGATAGGAATTTCTAACATCGTAGCGTTCAGATGGGTCTCTTCTTAAATCATACAAACCCTCAGGGACAGGATAATTCTCATCTACTTTTCCAGGAAAACCATCTTTCCCCGGCTGAAAACCTTCATAAGTTCTACCAGGATGAGCTAAAACTAATTTCCAATCATCAATTCTTACTCCTTCCAAATTATTTTTTCGATAATAATAATAAAATTCTTTTCTTGGCTGAGCATCCGATTTATTCTCCAATAAACCTAAAATACTTTTTCCATCTATTTTTTTATCAGGACCAGATACACCTGCAACCTCAGCAATTGTAGGAAGTAAATCTATTGAAGCAGAAAATTGATTATTGACAAGTCCCGAAGGAATTCTTCCAGGCCATTTAGCAATAAAAGGTACACGATGTCCACCCTCATAACTCGTTCCTTTTCCCTCTCTAAAACCTCCAGAATTTCCAGCATGATTGCCATAATTTAGCCAAGGACCATTATCAGAGGTAAATAAAATCAAGGTATTATCTTCCAATCCTAAATCTTTAATTTTTTGATGAATAGCTCCAACGGAAGCATCTACTTCCATCATAACATCTCCAAACATCCCCTGTTTAGACTTCCCTTTAAATTTTTTATCCACACCAAGAGGAACATGTACCATATGATGAGGCAAATATAAAAAGAAGGGCTTTTTCTTATTTCTTTCAATAAATGAAAGGGCATGGTCTGTTAATTCTTGCGTGATTTTTGATTGGTCCTCCAAGGTCTTTAACTCCTTTACAATTTCATTACCTTCATACCATCTTAGCTCGGGAGTCTTAAATTTCCAATGATTAGGATCCGTAAAGTGTTTTCCATCATAATCTACTGGCCACATATCATTTGAATAAGGGATACCCGCATATTCATCAAAACCTTGATTAAGAGGCAAAAACTCCTTTTTATCTCCAAGATGCCATTTACCAAAAATGGCTGTTGCATAATTTTTCTCCTTTAAAAGTTCAGCAATCGTTTGCTCATTCGGATTCAAACCAACTTTAGCCCCTGGAAAATAGGCTCCGCTGATTCCCAATCGATTGGGATAACAGCCCGTTAGAATAGCAGCCCTTGAAGCAGAACAAACTGCTTGTGCCACAACAAAATTCGTAAATCGCATACCCTCTGTTGCCAATTGATCAATATGCGGGGTTTGGTATTCTGTCCCCCCATAAGCAACAACATCTCCATATCCTAAATCATCAATTACAATTAAAATTATATTAGGTTGTTTTTCCTGGGAATAAGAAGAAAAAGCCGGAACCAGAAAAACCAAAATAGCTAGAATTAAAAAAAAATTCAATTTCATAGGATTTTAAATAAGGTTGTACATACTAAAATAATTAAAAATCTATTATGAACCTACCAATTCAAAATGCTGATTATTGCTATTAGAAAATTGATAATTTTAAAATTTTATTGAATTTATAAAAATTTCGACTTAA
>CAZVFE010000052.1:0-12049 GCA_964626405.1 uncultured Cytophagales bacterium
ACCTCCCCCTTCCGAAACATCCTTCCACATAAAGCCTTTGCCAAACTCGTCTTTCCAGATCCTACCGGACCTAATATCGCCCAAATTTCATTCTCCTTAATTTTAAAATTTATCCCCCTTAAAAAATTTATAGGCCCATAAGAAGCAGAAAGCTGCTTTACCTCCAATTGAATTTTTTCCATCCAATAAATTTAATTAATTTTCAATCGCTAAACTTAAACCTATGAAAACTAAATTTTCAATCTTTTTATTTTTAATCCTATTTTTTACTCTTACTAGTTACGGGCAAGATCTTCCTCGGTCCACTCCCGAAAAACAAGGAATTGAATCCCAAGCCATTATCAATTTTATCAATTCCTTCAATAAAGAAAAACATGAAAATCATTCCTATATGATTATTCGCCATGGAAAAGTGGTAGCAGAAGGATGGTGGGCTCCCTATGCAGCAAATATAAAACATACCATGTATTCAATTTCAAAATCATGGACAAGCACTGGTATTGGATTATTAGTAGACCAAGGTAAATTAAATGTAAATGATCCAGTTTTAAACTTTTTCCCAGAATACAAATCTTTAGAAAACAAACCCTATTTAAAAGATTTACGCGTAAAAGATTTGCTTACCATGTCCGTAGGAAATGAAAATAAGCCAATATTAAATTTAGAAGAATATAATGAAAACTGGGTGAAGGGATTTTTAGAATCACCTATTATTCATCAGCCTGGCTCAAACTTTCTTTATAATTCAATGGCTTCCTACATGCTTTCTGCCATTGTTACCAAAATTACAGGTCTACCCTTAATTGATTTTTTAAAAGAAAATTTGTTTAAAGATTTAAATATTGAAAATGTAGATTGGGAAACCGATGGAAAAGGCATTAATGTGGGCGGCTGGGGCATGAGAGTAAAAACGGAGGATATGGCTAAATTAGGCTTATTGTACCTGAATAAAGGAGTCTACAATGGAAAAAGAATTTTATCTGAAAATTGGGTAAAGGAGGCTACCTCCGCACAAATAATGCAAGAACCCAATGCCTCTCCTGAAAAAATGCAAAATTCAGATTGGGTTCAAGGATATGGCTATCAATTTTGGAGATGTCGATTCAATGCCTTTCGAGGAGATGGGGCATTTGGACAATATATTATCATGCTCCCAGAAAAAGATGCAGTAGTTATCTTAACTACAGAATCCAGTGATTTACAGGATGAAATAAATATGGTTTGGGAATATCTCCTTCCAGGACTAAAAGATGGCCCACTAGCACCTAATCCAAAAAAACAAAATGAGTTAAAAGACCTTTCTTTAAGCCTAAATATTCCAAAAATTCAAAGTTCAAATAAGAATGTTCAACCCGAAAAATTCTTTAAAACCTATCATTTAGAGGATAATTTTTTGAATATCCAGAAATTAGAATTGAAGGAAAAGTCATTAACAATCCATCAAAATGGGAAAATCTTTAATTTCCCAATAAATTCGAGTGAAAAAACCTATTTTGAGACAGAAATGAAGGGGCCTTATATGATAAATTATGCTAAAAACTATTTAGAAGGTATTGGCAAATTCAAAGTGGCCTCCGAAATCTCCTTCCAAGACGAAGATATTGTCAAAATTAAATTGCATTATTACCAAAGTCCACATCATTGGATCTGGACAATCAATAAAAAAGAAAATACATTAAAAATTAACCAATCTTTTGAAAAGCAAAACGAGAAAATCATAAATTTGCATTAAAATATTTGATTATGACAGAGGAGTTTGCTTGGTATGCAATTTATACAAAACCAAATTTTGAGAAAAAGGTAATAGAAGACCTTAAAAAATTAGGGATTCAGGCATATTGCCCCATTATAATTACCAAAAGAAAATGGTCTGATCGATGGAAAAAAATAGAAGTCCCATTGATTCGATCCATCATTTTTGTTAATATTCAATTATCAAAAGAAAAATCCAAAACTCTATCCATATTTGGAGTCCATCGCTTTTTAACTGAATTTGGTAAAAATCCTATCATACCTTACCATGAAATTGAGGCAATGAAAGAATTTGTCAGTAATTCCGAAAAATATGATATCATAGGAGATATTGATGTATTCTTTCAAAAAGACAAATCTGCTATTGAATCTATTAAGGAAAAAGATATTATAAACAATCAAATCACCTTGGTTTTGCCTGAAACAGGTATTAAAATTACGATGAAGGTGGAAAAACAAAAGGTTATTAATAATTAAGCCACGAAACAATTATTTCTTTGATTAGTTATAAAATTTCATATATTTGATAAATTTTTAAACTATGATTGAAGCAATTTCAAGATATTTTGAAACGATCCCCAGTTCCCATAGAGCGATGATTTTAGCTGGAGGAATTGCATTCTTTTGGATTATTGAAAATGGAATTCCTCTTATCAAATTCTCTTATAGAAAATGGAGCCACGCAAGCTTAAATTTATTTCTTACCGCTACCACCGTAATCATTAATTTTTTGTTTGCTTTTTGGATAATAAAAACATCCGAATGGACAGAGGCAAATAATTTTGGAATATTACCTTATTTAAACCTATCCTTAGGATTCGAAATTCTACTTGGTTTGTTAATAATGGATTTTATCTCCGCTTATTTAATTCATTGGATAGAACATAAAATAAAATTCATGTGGAAATTCCATATGATCCACCATGCAGATATTTATGTAGATACCACTACCGCAAACAGGCACCACCCCGGAGAATCCGTATTTAGAGCAATCTTTACTCTTTTAGCCGTATTTATTTGTGGTGCTCCAATTTATTTAGTGATGCTTTATCAAAGTATTTCTGTTGTTTTATCACAATTCAATCATGCCAATATTTCTCTTCCAAAAAAGCTAGATAAAATTATTTCATGGTTAATTGTTTCCCCCAATATGCATAAAATACACCACCATTTTCAACGTCCTCAAACAGATTCAAATTATGGTAATATTTTTTCAATTTGGGATAGAATTTTTGGAACCTATTATGAAATGGACCCCAAAGATTTGAAATATGGTTTAGATCAATTGGACGACGAAACGCATAACCAATTAAAATACCAACTAAAAATTCCTTTTAAACCAGTAAAAAATGTTTAATACCAATTAACCCCACTTACCAAAACTCAAAACTCATAGTTCGTAGTTCAAACTTATTATTTATCTTTGCAACATGCATTTATTCAGTACTGTTGGCCAAAGTCCTAAGGTTAGTCTAGAGGAAGCAATTTTCAGAGGTTTACCTCCTGATAATGGTCTATATATGTTGGAGAAAATAAATCCTTTATCAAATAGATTTATAGATAATATTCATCAATATTCCATTCAAGAAATTGCCAAAGAAGTTTGTGGTACCTTACTTGGAGAGGATTTTTCAAATCAAGAAATTGAGGGTATTATAGAAAGAGCCATTAATTTTGAAGCCCCAGTAAAGACCTTGGATTCAAAACATTCTGTTTTAGAATTATTTCATGGTCCATCTATGGCTTTTAAAGATTTTGGAGCTAGATTCATGGCTTCCGTAATGTCCCATTACCTTCAAAAATCAAATAAAGAAATCCATATTTTGGTGGCAACATCCGGAGATACTGGCGGTGCAGTAGCATTAGGATTTTATGATGTTCCTGGAATAAAAGTGACTATTCTTTATCCAAAAGGGAAGGTATCTGATATTCAAGAAAAACAATTAACAACCTTAGGCAAAAATATTACCGCCCTAGAAATAGATGGTACTTTTGATGATTGTCAGAGACTTGTAAAACAAGCATTTTTAGATTCAGATCTTCGTGCTAAATTTAATTTAGCCTCCGCAAATTCGATAAATATTTCTCGACTTATCCCACAGTCATTTTATTATTTTTCAGCTTTTTCTCAGGCAAGAAAATCTGGAATTAAAGATGATATAGTTTTTTCTGTACCTTCAGGGAATTTTGGAAATTTATCTGCCGGCTTAATTGCCTATCAAATGGGTTTGCCGGTAAAAGGATTCATTGCAGCTACAAATATAAATAAAGTAGTACCGGATTATTTAAAAGAAGGAATTTATTCCCCTAAACCAAGTACTGAAACTTATTCCAATGCCATGGATGTTGGAAATCCCTCCAATTTTCCAAGATTACAATTATTGGCAGGGAAAGAATGGGATAAAATTAAAACCTTAGTGAAGGGCTATTTTACAACAGATCAAAAAACCCTAGAGGTAATAAAAGAAACAAAAGAAAATTTTGATTACTTGGTTTGTCCTCATACCGCTGTTGGTTTAGATGGATTAAATCAATATTTTTCAGAATATGGTTCAGAGAATACCCATGGAATAGTATTAGCAACTGCCCATTATGCTAAATTTTTGCCTACAATGGAGAAAGTTATTAAAGGAGATTTACCTATACCAGAAAGACTTTCTGAATTATTGAACAAAGAAAAAATTGCTGAAAATCTGAGTGCAGAATTTTCTGAATTTAAATCCTATTTATTAAGTAAATAGGAAATAGTATATTTTAATTTAAACCTAAAAAACAATGAAAAAACTAATCATTTGCCTTTGTGCAATGCTTTCCTATGGAGCAATTGCCCAAATCACCACTGGTATGGATGTCGCAGTAACTTCTACTCAATCTGGAAAAGTAAGAGGTTATATTCACAATGAAATTTTTACTTATAAGGGAATCCCTTATGCAACCGCTAAAAGATTTGAAGAAGCAAAACCCGTTTCTTGGGAGGGGATAAGGTCCTCCTTAACCTACGGACCTGTTTGTCCGTTACCTAGTCCAACTACCTCAGTAAGTGACGAAATAGAATTTGTATTCGACCATAATTGGGGCTATTCTAACGAAGATTGTTTATCCTTAAATATCTGGACACCAGGCATTGACGATGGCAAAAAAAGACCTGTATTATTCTGGATTCACGGAGGAGGATTTACAACTGGATCTTCAATTGAATTACCTTCATACGATGGAGAAAATTTAGCTAAAAAAGGGGATGTAGTAATCGTGAGCATCAATCATCGATTAAATTTTCAAGGTTTTCTAAATCTTTCAAAATATGGAGAAAAATATAAAACCTCTGCCAATAATTCCATTCTAGATATGCAAAAAGCCTTAGAATGGGTAAATAAAAATATTGGTAATTTTGGAGGTGATCCAAATAATGTAACAATATTCGGACAATCTGGAGGAGGCGCCAAGGTAAATACCCTAATGGCAATGCCAAAAGCTGCAGGTTTATTCCACAAAGCTATTAACCAATCTGGGGCTTTCAGAGGAAATATGCTTTCTGCTGAAATCACAGAAGCAATCGGAGATGAAACATTGAAAAATTTGGGAATTTCTGCCTCAAATATTGATGAAATTCAATCTATCCCTTTTGAAAAATTATCAAAGGCCGCTTCAGATGCCATAAGAAAAGTAGGAGATGATTTGAATAAAGCAGGAAAAGCTGTCCCTGGTTTTGGATTAAGTTGGGGCCCATCTGTAGATGGAAACTTATTGCCTTATCAATTACTAGACGAAAATGCTCTTAATTTATCAAAAAATATTCCTCTTATGATTGGCTCTACAATCAATGAGTTTATGCCTTCACTTGGCACAAACCTTTCATTTGCAACTGAAGAAAAGGTAATGGAATGGATAAATAAAACCTATAAAGATAAAGCAAATGATTATGTAAAAGCTGTAAAAAAAGCCTTACCAAGAGTAAATATGCCCTCCGATTTAATGGATATTGATACCAGATTTCGTCCCGGTGCAGTTTATCAAGCAAATGTAAAGGCTTCGATAAAAGGAGGAGCTCCTGTTTATATGTACCTTTTTGATTGGCAATCACCTACCTTAAATGGTAAATACAAGGCAATCCATTGCATGGACCTATGCTTTGTTTTTGATAATGTGGAAAGATGTGAAGAAATGATAGGCGGATTCCCTCCTGCATACCAATTGGCAGATAAAATGTCTAATGCTTGGATTCAATTCGCAAAAACTGGAAATCCCAATCATCCTGGTTTACCAAATTGGCCAGCTTATAATAAGGAAAATACCGCAACCATGCATTTTGATAATGAATGTAGTGTAAAACCTCAGATGGACAAAGAATTATTAGAAATATTAAGCCAAAATTAATCATGAAAAAAATTATTATTTTATTATTGAGTATGAGTTTTATGGGGTACGGTCAGGTTTCAGATTATAATCTACCTGTGCAGAAAAATATTGAACATGGTATAATTGAAGGAAATTTTGATACTAAATCCAATGTATCCAAATTCTTTGGAATTCCTTTTGCTAAAGCACCCGTTGGAGAACTAAGATGGAAAGCCCCTCAAGATTTAGAGGCATGGAACGGAATAAAGGAAACGAAAAGTTTCGGCCCAAGACCCGTACAAGGAATAGTTTTTGGAGATATGCATTCCAGATCTGCAGGTTTAAGCGAAGATTGCTTATATCTTAATGTGTGGACACCCGCTAAAGAATCCCAGAAAGACCTTCCAGTTTTAGTATATTTCTATGGAGGAGGAAATGTGGCAGGAGATGGTTCAGAACCAAGATATGATGGGGAACATATGGCACAACAAGGAATTGTAGTTGTTACCTGTAATTATCGATTGAATATTTTTGGCAATTTTGCACATCCAGAATTATCTGCTGAAACAAGCTATAAAGGATCCGGAAACTATGGCTATATGGATCAATTGGCTGCCCTAAAATGGGTGAAAAAGAATATCGCGCAATTTGGAGGAAATCCAAATCATGTAACCATTGCAGGAGAATCCGCAGGTTCAATTTCCGTTTCTTACCAAATGGCATCTCCACTTGCAAAAGGTTTAGTTCATGCAGCCATAGGAGAATCTGGGGCAGGTATTTTCCCTACCATGCCTCCTGTAAGTCTAAAAGACGCAGAAAAACAAGGCAAGGAATTCTTAGATAAGGCAGGAGTAAACTCCATTGCAGCTTTAAGAAAAATGTCAACAAAAGAAATATTTGAATTATATTCTGAATCTAGACGATTTGGCTTCCCAGTGGTGGTAGATAATTATTTTCTTCCTAAAACATTGGTTGAAATTTTCGAGGAAAAAGAACATTCTGATATCCCCTTATTAGCTGGTTGGAATTCAGCCGAAATTCCAGGTATGGCTTTCATGCAAGGAAAAACCTATACTCCAGAAAATTATTTAAACAGAGTAAAAGCAGCTTATCCAAACGATTGGGAAGAAATAATAAAATCATATCCAGGCAATACTGAAAAAGAAGTTGAATATTCTGCAACTGCCTTGGCTTCTGATAGCTTTATTTCTTATGCAACATGGAAATGGACAGACCTTGCTGCAAAAAAAGGAACAAAGCCAGTATATCGTTATTTATATAGCAAACTAAGACCCCCACTTGTAAATACAAATTTAAGTTCAGGATTTGCAGGCGGAACTGTAGAATCAGATAGCCCTGCCCCTCAACCAAAATTAATTGGTGCTCCACATGCCTGTGAAATTGAATATTGCATGGGTAATTTACATTTGGTAAAAGAATATGCTTGGACAAAAGATGATTATAAAACATCTGAAACAATGTTCAATTATTTTGCAAATTTCATTAAAACCTATAATCCAAATGGGGAAAAATTACCAAATTGGGGAGAGGTTCTTGCAAATGATTCAAAACCTTCTGTAATGGTTATCGATACTGAATCTTCAGAAATTCATTCTGAAATTGAAGACCGATATCACTTAATGGAAAAACTTTATAGTAAATAAACAAAAATCTCTTCAATCATAGACTGAAGAGATTAAACAACCGTTTTCTTAACTATTATCTTTGTGTTGGAAATATCTCTTATCTATAATTGACAAGTGGTTAGGTATTCCCGAAATGTTTAATTAAAATTAAAATAAAAACCCCTTGATTTGAGGGGTTTTTGTTTTTTAAATGTTACTTTTCTCAGAAATGTAAACAAAGTTTAATATAATTATTCAATCTTGATATATCTTATTCAATATTCCCATACCTATATAGAGGGTCGGAGAGATTAATATCTCCTGAAACAAGGCTCCCCAATAGGTAAGAATGGGACTAAAATAGGGTGTAAACCATTTTATACCCGCAAAAACAATTAAACAACTAAACAAACTTATGTGAACAAAATGCCATAATTGCTTCATCCAAACAGACTCTATATATTTTAAATGAAGTGAACCGATAATATATACAGCTAATGTTGTTAGAAATCTTATAATATGCCTATATATTTGCTCTTGATCAGAACTAAAAACTTTCCTTTCAACAAAAAATAAATAAAATAAAGAGTAAATGATGAAAATTATTAAAAGCCCTTTCCACCAAACTTTCGGTAGGTTAAACCAATTTTTTATCATTTCTTAGAAATAAATACCATAAACAAAAAATAAAACTATAGAGTAAAATCTTATAAATATAATGATGGGCTAATTCAAAAAAATTTTGATTATGAAGAGTAAGTTCTAAAAGTGCTAAACATCTAATTATATTTGCAAAGTGAATCAAAATTGACCCAATAAGTATGTATACTACTTTTTTCCAAAATCTTCCTTGAATACAAATTAAAAAGCCTATATATAGCGCTATTAATTCAAATCCATTACAAGAATCTGCAATACCCAATAAAACATATTTATAAAGCCTTACCTGATAAATTTTCTCAGGAATATCTACTAAATTTATCCTCACAAAAGTTGCAAATGAATCTGTACTAAAACTATTCGTATTATACACCATATTCATAAAATGAGAGGTCTGCTGACCAACCAATTTAGTTAGTGATTCATTTAAAATTGGATTTTGTTTTTCTATAAAAATAAAATAGGATTCAAAAATTAATAAAAGGAAAAAGGCCTTTATTAAAAAGATTTGTACTCCTTTCGGAAAATTTAAAAATTGCTTAACTAGTGGCCAATTCTTGTACATTGTTCTATTATAATTTACTAATCTTTGAATGATACACTTTCCCTTCTTTATCAATAAGCCTTAAATCATAAAAACCTACAGGAAATTCACTTAAATCAAACTTAATTCCATTTTCTAAAATTATTGCATTATTTGAAATTATTCTGGAATCAACTAATTGTCCCAAAGTATTATATATTTCTATTTTAGAACCTGGAAGAAAATTATAAATTACATTAATATTATCGGTTGTAGGGTTGGGAAAAGTAACAATTTTATCATTATATTTGGCTAATTCCTCATCAATTCTGGCCTTGTAATCCTTAGTGATAATAAATATATAAATATCCTCAAATTCCTCAACATTTGAAGCTAAATCCATTGGATAAAATTCATAACTATTTGGCATCAAGATAACATTAGAATTAATTTTACCCACCTGTAAACCACAAATTTTATCATCCCCTAAATATTGGGTATTAATCTTTAAACCATATTGAAGAGTATTTGATCTATTATCTGTAAACCTAAATAAATTAGTTAACTTCAATTGAATCGTATCAATTTTAGTTAATGGTTTCCTCCCCTCAATTACCAGCTCCTTATTCAAATTTTTAATAAATAAATTTTCAAACGAATTTTTAGCAATTGGATAAGAATCCTCCAAACCTATTTCATTTGAAAATCTTTCAGCAAAAGAAACTCTAACGGAAGAAAATGGATAATTTGAATAACTTGAATTATTATTTTTAAAATGACCATCTATTATAATACTTTCCATATTATCTTCTATATTTCCTGATTCATAGGAATGGACTTGTTCTGTAATTTTCCCTTCAGGATGAAAAATTATTCTAGGATTTGGTCCAATGATAGGCATAAAAAATGATTGACCTGGATGAATATAAACATGATCCTCTTTAAACAAATTATAAAAATTCACTGTTCTAAATCCACCAAGAGCATCTGAGGTCCCTTGTAAATAGGGGTTAAAATATAAATATTCTGCTTTAATATCCTCATTATATTCAATGGATAAAGGGTTAGATTTCCCAATTTTCAAAAAGGACCAAAAAGGATTACCATAAATTAAATATTTTTGATTTTCAAAACTTGCACTATCAATTGTTTTGGAAATTTCATAAGCACAAGAATTTAATGCTCCATAGGTTCTCAGAATGGAATTATCATGATTTGAACCAAGGGAGTCCTTCACATTACTCAAATCAGTAGATCGATCTCCGAAAAATTGTAAAATTACTCCCTTTCCCAAACCCCAATTTTCATGAAAAGTATTGGTATTTGGAAAGAGTCCTATCCCTTTCTCATTGAAATAGGATATTGTATTAATAGATTTACCCGTATCATACCCATCCGTTCCCGAAGGGAAAAAATTTAAAACATAGGTACCATAACCTGGAAAATTATTTTTAGATTCTTGGTATGATTCAAATATGGTCTTGTGTGGAATCAAACCTGGGCTTAAAAGTCTGGTAGAAACTACCGGAGAAAAAATAGGCCTTTCTACATAAACATCTCCTGTTATACCTGATTTAGGAACTCCATTTATACAAGGGCTAGAACCAACCAAACTTGGCTTACCAAAAAAACCAATATTATCGGAAAAATTATTATCAAATTCCGCCTTAAAAACTAGTTTACCAGAATTAGAATTTAAATTGCCATTTGTTGGCTGAACGTAATTATTAATTAATATTGAACCCCCATTTCCATCTATCGTACTATTTTTTTGAAGATGGTCTATCTCAAGAATGTTCAAAGATTCAATAACCCCAGTCCGAGTATAAGGATCATTGGCATTTGGATCTTTTGAATTAGAATAGCCAGAAAAATTTGTTTCTCCTTTTAAAACTACCGTACCATCAATATCCTGAAAATCGCCACCAATATGATTTACATTAGTCGTATTTTCAGCACTACCTATCATAATATTAGCGCCACCTTTATTTAAAAAGGTAGCGCTAGATCCAATATTAATGTTAAAGGTAGTTGTCTGGGAATATCCAGAAAGGTTAATTCCGCAAACTATTAATATAATAACGAAATAAACTTTTCTGAAAATTCTCATAATATAAATTCATGATTGAAATTTAAGACTTTCTTAGTCTTCTCTTCATTCTCTTTACTCCTAAACCAGCCCCAGCAAGAAGCAATAAACTTAACCCTCCATCTACTGGAATAGCGCTTGTATCCACTACTTCAAATGGATTATCTGGCCCCATACTTGTCCCTGCATTTAAGGTATTTCCTGAAACAGGGGAGGTGGTGTATTGATTAAAAGGTGAGGAGTTCCCTAAACCACTATCAATACTGGCTCTAGCCGAAATTGCTATCAAAACTCCTAGAGAAATAATAGATAAAATTTTAAAATATTTCATTTTTACTACGATTGATTACAAATTTGTTAAAATAATTATTACTGCTTAATGAACTTCGATGTCTTAACTTCACCATCCTTCGAAATCAATCGAACAAAATACGCTCCATTAGAAAAATCTCTAACGTCCATTGTTACTCCATAAGTGGAAACTTTTGTAGAATTTTCAACATCGTGCGAAGAAATTTTCTTACCTGTATTTCCAATAATTTCCACTGTACTTCCAGCTAACTTCTTATCGATAATAGTTATATAATCAGCAGATGGGTTTGGATAAACTACCATGTTTAAAGATTCCTTATTACCTAAATAATAATCTACTAAAGATTGATAAGACTTATCAAAAATCAATACCGAATATTTATCTTCAGCAGTTTTACCAGTTTCAATATCTAATGAATAAATATCATTCGAATTGGAAGGAATTTTAGAATACGAATCTGCTACTTTATTATACAATACATATAAATTATCACTCGTTAAATTTTCAGTATTAATTCTAAAGGCATATCGAGTATCTTGATTAGCAGTTTGACCACCATTAAATAATCTTGATAATCCTAATTGAATTGTATCAACCTTATTCACAGGTTTTCTTCCTTCAATTACAAATTCATTTCCAATATTATTAATTACAAGATTTTCAAAACTATTTTTAAATGCTGCTCTAGAATCTTCTACACCATAATCATTGGAAAATTTATCTGAATAAGAAACACGAACAGTTGAAAATGG
>CAZVFE010000053.1:0-6192 GCA_964626405.1 uncultured Cytophagales bacterium
AATTTAGAGGATCTAAAAGAAATAAAAGGTTTGATGGAACGGTCCGTCAAATTTTTATCATTAAGTGGCCTGGCAAGCATAATAATCGGTTTTATTGCCTTAATCGGAATTATTTCAATCTTAATTTTCCTCCATAAATCTCCCCTCCAACCTTCCCTAATTCCTTGGGGTGAAACAATAAACGGTATTTCAGTAAATCAGTTTATCTACCTAAATGCCACCAATATTTTGGTTTTATCCTTGGCAATTGCCGCTGCCTTTGCCATAAAAAACCAAAGAAAGGCAAAAGAACCGCTGTGGAATAAGGTCAGCCAAAATTTATTATTCAATTTATTCACTCCATTATTTACCGGAGGAATTTTATGCTTAATTTTTATTACCCAAGGTTTAGAAAACTATTTAGCAGGTACTAGCTTATTATTTTATGGTTTAGGAATCATCGGGATCAGTAAATATTCTTTTGATGAACTAAAATATTTCGGTCTTATTCAAACTTTATTAGGATTGACTGCCCTATATTTCTTAGAATATTCCGTACAAATTTGGGCATTGGGCTTTGGGGTTCTTCATATTATTTATGGTTTAAGAATTTTCAAAAACTTCGAATCAAAATAAGATGATTGAAAAATTAAATAAGATTTTTGAAAGTCGGGTCCGCATGGGAATTATGGCCATATTGGCTGTAAATGAAACCATTTCCTTCCATGAATTAAAGGAGAGGCTTGATGCTACGGATGGAAATCTTTCTAGCCATGGTTCAGCCCTAGAAAAACAAAATTATATTGAAATACAAAAAACATTTATTGGCAAGAAGCCACATACCTTATTTAAAGCAACCAAAGAAGGCAAAAAAGCCTTTTTAGATCATATCAATGCTTTAGAAAACATGATTAAAAACATTCAATAAAATGAAAAATTTCACCAAAAAACTACAAGAACAAGATTGGCATATTGCCATCGTATTTGCATTGACTTCGGGTTTCCTAACAAAATTACCCTTATTAATGGGATTAGAACCCGATATTTTTTATCAAAAATATTTATCTATCATAGTATTCTTACCTTTATTTTTATTCATTGGTATTAAGCATAAATTGGATAAAATTTTTTATGTTTTTCCTCTGATAATATTTTTAGGAATATTCATCCAAATGGTGAATTTCCCCGTAGGAGAGAAAAGCTCCACCTATCAATTATCTGTCATAAATTTTGCTATTTTATCTTGGATTTTATTTGGAATAGGATTTTTAGGTAAAAAAGTACTAGTTTCAAAAGAGAGAATGGAATTCTTACGCTTCAATGGAAATCTTTTAATTTTAGGTGGCTTAGTAGGAATTTCTACTATGCTATTCAGTCTAATAACCATTGCATTATATAAAATATTAGACATGGAAATTGGAGAATTTTATATGCAAAATATTGGGGTATGGCTATTCCCTGCTATACCAATTGTTTCCACCAATTTAGTATTGAATAATCCTCAATTGGTGAATAAAATTTCCCCATTAATTGCGAAAATATTTACACCATTGGTAACGATAAGTCTATTGGTTTTCAGCTCTGCTCTAATTCTTACCCCGAAAAATATCCTGGAAGATCGCGAATTCTTGATCATATTTAATATCATTATTATTGTTGTAATGGCCTTGATCATTTTTTCAATTGGGGAATTGGGGCAAGAGAATCAATCAAAATGGCTACTAGGATTTCTAATTATTGTTTCGGTGAATGTCATCATCATTAATTTAATTTCTATCAATGCCCTAATTTTTCGCATGCAAGAATTTGGAAATAGTCCCAATAAACTTGCTGTTTTGGTGATGAATATTTTACTGGTATTTCATTTAGGTTTTGTATCGAAGGAATTAGTTCAAAAATTCAGGGGACAAGGAGAAATAGAAAAAATTGAAAAATCCATTGGTTTATTTTTTCCGATTTATATGATTTGGATAGCAATAGTTGGATTTATATTTCCATTTCTATTCCATTTCGTATAATTTAGTGGTCTATTAACTAGACCTATGAAAAAACTAATTCTATCTATCCTATTATTAGGATTCCAGACAATTGCATTTTCTCAATTAAGGATTTTTGAACCTACGGTAGAATATGCACGAAGTCCAAAGCAATTAGATATAAAAAATCCGCGATTTTCCTGGAAAATGGAAAACAAGAATGGAGAATATGGTCAAAAACAAATAGCTTATCAAATAATAGTGCGTGAGGAAAATGGAGGGATTGTTTGGGATTCAGGAAGGAAAGAAGATAATTCATCTTTAGGAATTTATTATTCAGGAAAAGAATTAAAGCCAAAAACACATTATGATTGGGAATTGGTTGTTTGGGACAACCGCGGGAGAAAAGGTGAGATAAAAGATTATTTTGAGACAGGGTTAATGGGTAAAGGATTTGGGGATGCCCAATGGATTGGCTCGAATGATTTACCTTTTTATGCCCATTATTTATCTGTTTATATAATAGAATCTACCTTAAAAATTGAAGAATTTGGAAAGGCAGCTGTGGTATTTGGTGCCAATGACCCTCGCCTTTCGGATTCAAATCTGAATTTAATGGGGGTAGAAAATAAAAAGGATGAAAGTTTTATAGGGGTTGAATTAGATTTAAATCCATTGAAGGTAGGTGAAAAGGCAAAATTAAATATTTATCGGGTTGGATATAGTCTGGAAGATTCAAAAGAAAAACCGCTAGTTTCCTTTGAAATAGATCCGTCAATTATTGATAATAGCAATAAAAATGAAGCACATACACTCATATTAGCGAGCAATTTTGGGGTATTTGAATTTTATATAGATCAAAAAGATGCCAAGCATTTAATCAATCAGCCTGCAAAAAATGCAAGTCCGTATGCGGCAAGGGGATTCAATCTTAATCCTGTAGGTTCGGGGAATAATTTCATTTCGTTTCCAATGGTTTCAGAGGTAGGATATTGGGTGAAAAAGGGGAATAAAGCTGAGTTTGAAAAAATGGTCATTCGGAATTTTAGGGGACCAAATAATGCTTTATTTGAGGATTCAAAAATTACTAAAATAGAGGCTAAAACGGGGGATTTATTTCAGGTGAAAGATCCGTCTAAAAATTCTACGCCATATTTAAGAACTGAATTTAGTTTAGGGAATAAAGAAATAAAAAATGCCAAACTTTATGCTACGGCAAGGGGAATTTATGAATTTTATTTGAATGGGAAGAAGGTGGATGAGGATTATTTTAAGCCGGGCCTGACGCAGTATAATATTCATCATGAGTATCAGAGTTTTGATGTAACGAATTTGGTAAAAGCAGGTAAAAATACGTGGGGAACGATCTTGGCTGAGGGCTGGTGGAGTGGCAATATTACCTATTCTGGTGAAAATTGGAACTTTTTTGGGGATCGCTCTTCATTTATTGGAAATCTTGAAATCACCTATTCAGATGGAACAACAGAAATTATTCCTACTAAACCAGGAAATTGGAAAAGTTTCTCTGATGGGCCAATCATTGTGGGATCATTTTTCCAAGGGGAGGTATATGATGCACGAAAAGAGGAGAAAATTGAGGGCTGGAATACCAATGGATTTGATGATTCTAATTGGAAGGAAGCGCAAGAAATCACTTTAAACGAAACAGCATGGGATGGCCTAGATTATTCAAATTTAGAATTTAGAGGGCAAATGGATCCGGGGGTACATTTACTTACGACCTTAAAACCAATAAAAATATTTCAACCGAGAAATCATGTCTATGTATATGATATGGGACAGAATATGGTAGGATTTCCTGAGATAAAAATAAAAAATGGAAAACCGGGCCAGAAAATCACTTTACGATATGCGGAAGTCTTGTATCCGGATTTACCAGAGCATAAAGGAATGGAAGGGATGATTATGTTGGAGAATATTCGTGCGGCATTGGTACAGGATGAATATATATTGAAGGGTGGAGATGAAATTATTCAACCGAAATTTACCTTTCATGGATTCAGATATTTAGAAATCACGGGAATTGAGGAACCGATATCTCGGGAAGATATAACTGGAATGGTGATATCATCGGTAGATGGCATCAGTGCTGGATTTGAAAGTTCGAATGCTTTAGTGAATAAATTATGGTCTAACATTACCTGGTCTTTAAGGGGGAATTTCTTGTCTATACCTACGGATACTCCGGCCAGAAATGAGCGGATGGGCTGGAGTGGCGACATCAATGTATTTTCTAAATCAGCGAATATCTTAGCGAATGTAAATAATTTTATGCGAAAGCATATGATGGCGATGCGCGATTTACAGACAAAAGAAGGACGATTTGGGGATGTAGCACCAGTGGGTGGAGGATTTGGAGGAACTTTATGGGGAAGTGCGGGAATTATTGTGGCTTGGGAAACCTATCTTCAAAATGGGGATATTGAATTATTAAAGGAGCATTATCCTGCGATGAAAAAATACACCGAATATTTAGAGACCAAGGAAAATGGGGAGGGAATATTGAATGAAGGGCCATTGGGTGATTGGTTAAGTCCGGAAGTAAATAGCAATGATAATACTTCATTTTGGATGACCTATCAGGCCTATAATTATTCACTATTGAAGAAGTCCGCAGAGAAATTAGGTTATTTAAAAGATGAGGAGGACTTTGGAAAAAAATATGAACAAAAAGTGAAAGAGATTAATGAAATTTATTTTAATGAAGAGGGGAAATCCATCCATTCTGGGGTAAAAACGACGAGATTAGGGCCACCGTCATCCAAGGGAAATCCGGAGGATATGACGTCAAAGGGATATATTATAGACACTCAGGCATCTTATGCGATACCATTAAATTTAGGGGTTGTAAAAGAGGATTTAAAGGAAAAGGTGGTCGATAATTTAGTTGCGACAATCCAAAGAGAAAATACGGATGATTTAGGCAGGACGGTGCCTTCTTATTCATTAATGACCGGATTTATTGGAACAGCATCTATTAATGAAGCATTATCCAAGGCTGGGAAAGATGAAATAGCTTATCAATTATTGGTATCGAAAAATTATCCTTCGTGGTTATATCCGGTAATAAATGGGGCGACAACCATTTGGGAAAGATTGAATTCTTATACCATACAGGATGGATTTGGAGGAAATAATAGTATGAACTCTTTTAATCATTATTCCTTTGGGGCAGTGGCAGGATGGATGTATGAATATATGTTGGGAATAAGAAGGGATGAGGCTCAACCTGGCTATAAACATTTCATATTGAACCCAAGAATAGACGAAACGGGAAATATTGGCTATGTACAGGGGAATATTCAGACAATGTATGGAAAAATAGAGAGCAAATGGTATAATTCTGGTTCGAGTGTAAAGTATAATTTTGTAGTGCCTGCAAATACTACTGCCAGTCTAATTTTAGAGAAGAAAAAGGGGGAAAATATCACTAGGAGAGGAAAAAAGCTCGAAAATTCAAATGGGATTGAAAAAATTGTTGAGAGAGAAAATGAGGTAATAATTGAAATTAGCTCAGGTGAATATCAGTTTGAAAAAAAATAAATTTGAGAACAATTTTTGGAATTTCTAAAAATCGCCTTTAATTTTGAATATTCGAAAAAGGAATGAAAAATATTCAGCAATTTCTTAACAAATCTAGCTTTTTAGCCATTATACTTATTATAAGTTTTACGGCAAAGAGCTTTAATGGTTTTGGATATTCCGCTGAATTATTTTTTCAAAAAACGACTAACCATTCTTCCTATTTTTCTCAAGAAAAGGCTTCTAAATTATTATTTTCAAATTTTATTTTAGAGGAAAATGATAATGAGGAAGACGATGATAATCAGGAGGAAAGTACTTTAACAAAGTGTTCATTTTTTGAACAAACCAATTCAAATGTAATTTTAAATTCTTCAGAGAAGGCAAGTTTTCTTAATTATTATTTATCGTATATTAGAATTAAGCGTTCAGATCTTTATTTGGTTTTCTGTTCGATAAAAATACCTACCCAAAATTCAAGGGTTTAATTCCCAATTTCAATTTTTCAATTTTATTTATTTAATCAATGGATTGAGAGGCCAATGTGCTTTATCAAATCTATACTAATCTAAAATTTTATCATTTTAAAAATGAAAAAGCTATTTGTATTCCTATACAGCTTTTCCCTTTTAGCACTTTTGGGAAGTTGTGGTTCTAAAAAAGAAGAACATTTTAAAGAAAATAATGAGTTCAC
>CAZVFE010000053.1:6292-12040 GCA_964626405.1 uncultured Cytophagales bacterium
TGGGAAGTTGTGGTTCTAAAAAAGAAGAACATTTTAAAGAAAATAATGAGTTCACAGTAACGAACCCTATTATTAAAGACACCTCAGTTATCAACCAATATGTATGTCAAATCCACTCAATTCAACATATTGAAGTGAGAGCATTGGAATCAGGCTATATTCAAGAAATTTATGTAGACGAAGGTAAGACTGTAAAGAAGGGGCAATTAATGTTTTTAATTATGCCGATTATGTATCAGGCAGAATTTGAAAAAGCGAAGGCAGAGGCAGAATTTGTAAAAATAGAATATTTAAATACGAAGGCATTAGCAGATAGTAATATAGTATCAAAAAATGAATTAGCACTTGCAAAGGCGAAATTAGATAAGGCGAATGCTGAGTTAAATTTAGCGAAAGCTCATTTAGGATTTACGGAGATTAGAGCACCCTTTGATGGAATCATGGATCGTTTAGAGGTAAGAGAAGGTTCCTTGGTGGAGGATGGGGAGTTATTAACGCATTTATCTGATAATTCTCAAATGTGGGTTTACTTCAATGTTCCAGAAGCAGAATATTTAAATTATAAATATGGGCTAAATGATAATAATGATATGTCTAAAGTTGAATTATTATTAGCGAATAAGCAAGTTTTTGAACATCCCGGAACTATTTCAACAATTGAGGCGGATTTTAATAATGAGACAGGAAATATTGCCTTTAGAGCAACTTTCCCTAATAAAGGTGGAATTTTAAGACATGGTGAAACGGGAAGTATATTAATGGTTTCCAATTTGCCAAAAGCCCTAATTATTCCTCAAAAAGCTTCTTTCCAAAACTTAGACAAAAACTTCGTATTTGTAATTGACAAGGAGGGAGTGGTTCAACAGAGAGAAATAAAAATTCAAAGAATATTAGAAGATTTGTTTGTAATTGAGAAAGGTTTAAAAGAAGATGATGTGGTTTTGATTGAAGGAATTAGGAGGGTAGAGCAAGGGGAAAAAATTAAGACTAAGTTTAGTAAGCCAGAGGAGGTTATTTCTCATTTAAAATATTATGCTGAATAATTAAAGAATCAATCCATGTTTAATAGATTTTTAAAACGACCGGTATTAGCCATTGTAATTGCAATTATCATTGTATTTGTGGGTCTTATCGCGATCAATACATTACCAAAATCTCAGTTTCCTGAGGTAGCACCACCCAAAGTAGAGGTGTTTGCTTCCTATCCGGGAGCGAGTGCTGAGGTACTTACTAAATCGGTATTAATTCCTTTGGAACAAGCGATTAATGGTACCCCAAGAATGCGTTATATGACTTCTGATGCAACATCTGCAGGGGAAGCAAATATTCAAGTTTATTTTGAATTAGGAACTGACCCGGATGTAGCGGCGGTTACTGTTCAGAATAGATTAAATCAAGTTTTAAACCGTCTTCCACCTTTGGTACAACGAGAAGGTATTCGAACCATGAGTATTCAGCCACAAATGTTGATGTATGTCAACCTTTATGGTAAAACGAAGAATATGGATATGAACTATATCTTCAACTATGCAAACGTAAATATTCTTCCTGAATTACAACGTCTGCCAGGAGTTGGAAAGGTTCAAATTTTGGGTTCGAGACAATATGCGATGAGAATTTGGTTGAATCCAGACAGGATGCGAGCGTATAATGTAGGGACGGATGAAGTAATGGAGGCCTTGAATGAACAATCTGTGATTGGATCTCCTGGTAGAATTGGTCAAAGTTCTGGTAAAACTTCTCAATCCTTAGAATACGTATTAACCTATGTTGGAAGGTATAATAAACCGGAGCAATATGAAAATGTAATCGTTCGATCAAATCCAGATGGGGAGATTCTGCGACTAAAAGATTTAGCTAAGGTTGAATTAGGAAGTGAATATTATGATATATATTCTCAGTTGAATGATTATCCTTCAGCTGCAATTGTATTGAAGCAGAATTATGGATCAAATGCTTCTCAGGTTATTGAGGAAGTAAAATTGACCTTGGAGGAAATGAAAAAATCATTCCCTCCGGGAGTTGATTATGAAATATCCTATGATGTATCCCGATTCTTAGATGCCTCAATAGAGGAGGTAATTAAAACATTAAGGGATGCATTTTTATTAGTATCACTTGTGGTTTTCATCTTTTTAGGAGACTGGAGATCCACTTTAATTCCGATAATTGCGATTCCCGTTTCCTTGATTGGGGCATTTTCTTTTATGCAAATGTTTGGGATGACAATCAACCTAATCACCTTATTTGCCCTGGTATTAGCAATTGGAATTGTGGTGGATGATGCGATTGTGGTAGTGGAGGCTGTTCATGCTAAAATGGAGGAAAAACATGTTGGACCATACAAGGCCGTAAAAATGGTATTAGGAGAAATTTCAGGAGCAATTATTGCGATTACGCTTTTAATGGCCTCTGTATTCATCCCTATTGCCTTTTTACCAGGTGCAGTTGGGGTATTTTACAGACAATTCTCCGTTGCAATGGCAACATCCATTATGCTATCTGGATTAATAGCCCTTACCCTAACACCTGTATTATGTGCCATGATATTAAAAAATAATCATGGAAAGAGGAAAAAGAGTATCATGGATAAATTCTTTGATGGATTTAACAGGATATTCGACAAGTTTACTGGGCGTTATATCAGCTTAATTAAATTAATTATTAATAGAAGGGTCTTAACCTTCAGTATTCTTATTGGTTTTGGATTCGGAATATTTGGAGTATCTAGGAGTTTAGCACCAGGATTTATTCCGAATGAAGACCAGGGGATCATTTATGCGATTATTCAAACCCCTCCAGGATCGACCTTAGAAAAAACCTTCGATGTATCTTTAAAATTACAAAAGATTTGTAGGGAATTACCTGAGGTTCAATCAGTCTCTACCTTAGCAGGTTTTGAAATATTAACAGAGGGTAGAGGATCAAATGCGGGAACCTGTTTAATTAATTTAAAGGATTGGAGTTCAAGAGATAAATCAGTTTTAGAAATTATTGAAGAATTAGAAAAGGAAACAGAAAATCTAGGAGCAATTATAGAGTTTTTTGAACCCCCAGCAGTACCCGGTTATGGCGCGGCAGGAGGATTTGCCTTAAGATTATTAGATAAGACTAATTCGGAGGATTATGAGGAGTTGAATGTGGTGAATAAGAATTTTATGGATGCTTTAAGAAAAAGAAAAGAGTTGAAGGGCTTATTTACTTTCTTTACAGCAGAATATCCGCAATATGAATTAATCATTGACAATGATGCGGCCATGCAAAAAGGGGTATCAATTGGAAAGGCGATGGACAATTTATCCATATTAATTGGTAGTTCATATGATTTGGGATTCATCAAATTTGGAAGATTTTTTAAAGTATTTGTTCAGGCAGACCCTAGTTTTAGACGTGTTCCATCTGATATATTAAATCTTTATGTAAAAAATGATAAGGATGAGATGGTCCCTTATTCAGCATTTTTGAAAATTGAAAAAAGGATTGGATTGAATGAAATTACCCGATTCAATATGTATACCTCTTCGGCAATTAGGGGGGCACCAGTGGAAGGAGTGTCTTCAGGTGAGGCTATCAATGTAGTAAAGCAAGTGGCCAAAGAAACCTTACCAAGAGGATATGATATAGATTGGGAAGGATTATCCTTTGATGAGGTGAGAAGAGGCAATGAATCTATTTATATATTCTTAATTGTATTAGCCTTTGTGTATTTGGTATTATCAGCACAATATGAGAGTTTCATTATTCCTTGGGCTGTAATTCTATCTCTACCAGTAGGTATATTCGGAACCTTCTTGTTTGTAAAACAAATGGGATTATCGAATGATATTTATACTCAAGTTGGAGTTATTATGCTGATCGGATTACTGGGTAAAAACGCAGTATTAATTGTGGAATTTGCTCAACAAAAACATGCCGAAGGAATGTCGGTTTTCCAAGCTGCAATTGAGGGATCAAAGGCTAGATTTAGACCTATCTTAATGACATCCTTTGCATTTATTATGGGTTTAATTCCATTGGTATTTGCTCATGGACCAGGCGAAATTGCCAATAAAACTATTGGTAGTGCAGCCTTAGGAGGGATGCTATTTGGTACAGTATTTGGGGTTATCATTGTGCCAGGTCTTTACCTAGTCTTTGGATCCATTGCAGCCAAGAGAAAATTAATAAAGGACGAAGAAGATGAACCATTATCAGAACATTTGTAAAATGAGAAATATAAAGAAATTGAGTAGTGTTGTGTTAATTATGTTTGCGTTCAGCCTTGTGGGATGTAAAGTCCCACAAATCGCTGAACATTCAGCAACATATACTCAACCAGGAGCTTATGTGATGGGTAAGGATAGTACAAATTCAGCTGAAATAAATTATCAGCAATTTTTTAATGACCCATATTTAGCGAATCTAATAGACTCTGCTTTAGCGAATAATCAGGAATTAAACATCGTAAAACAGGAAATTGCAATTGCAAAAAATGAAGTTTTAGCTAAAAAAGGAGCTTATCTACCCTTCCTAAGGTATGGAGCGGGATTGGGAATGGACAAGGTTGGGCGATATACTCGGAATGGAGCTTTGGAGGCAAATAATGAAATTGCGCCAGGGAAGGAATTTCCTGAGCCATTAACTGACCTGATGGTAGGGGCTAATTTTTCATGGGAATTAGACGTTTGGAGAAAATTAAGAAATGACCGACAAGCCTCTTTTAATCGTTATTTGGCGAGCACGGAAGGAAAAAACTTTTTGGTTACGAATTTAGTATCGGAGATTGCACAATCCTATTATGAATTATTGGGAATGGATAATCAATTAGAAATTATTAACCAATACATTGCTATTCAAAAAAATGCTTTAAAAATTGTGAAATTTCAAAAGGAATCTGCGCGAGTTACTGAATTAGCAGTTAAAAGATTTGAGGCAGAATTATTCAAAAATCAAAGCAGAATATTTGAAATTAAGCAGAATATCATTGAGGTTGAAAACAGGATTAATTATTTAGTAGGAAGATTCCCTCAGCCAATTCAAAGGGCAAGAACTCCCCTATTAAATTCAAAACCTTGGGTAATCCAAGAAGGCCTACCAACTCAATTATTACAAAACCGCCCAGATATTCGTCAGGCAGAATTAGAAATGATAGCATCTAAAATCGATGTTCAGGTTGCTCGTGCAGAATTTTTACCAAGTTTTGGACTTAATGCAGGTTTGGGAATACAAAGTTTTAGTCCAAAATATTTTTTCAACTTACCGGCCTCAATTATTTATTCCTTGGTAGGTGATATGGTTGGCCCATTGGTAAATAAAAATGAGATAAACGCGAATTTTTATTCTAAAAATGCGAAGCAATTACAAGCAATAACGAATTATCAGCAGAAAATTCTTAATGCGCATAGGGAAGTATATAATCAATTAAAGAATATAGAAAATATGCAATTGAAATTTGATGCGATCGATAATCAAGTCAATATTTTAGGAACTTCAATCAAAATTTCAACCAATTTATTCCAATCTGCGAGAGCGGATTATATGGAGGTACTTCTGACGCAGCGAGATGCGCTTGAAGCAAAAATTGAATTAGTCGAAACAAAAAAGGAACAATATCTAGCCCTAATTGGTCTATACCATTCCCTCGGGGGTGGTTGGAGATAAAAGTGCTATGCTTAGCCCTTACGAATTTTATTTGTAAGGGCTTTTTTTTTGACAAAAAATATCCTAATTTACTGCTGAAAACCAGTAGATTATGAAATATCTTTTAGG
>CAZVFE010000054.1:0-11768 GCA_964626405.1 uncultured Cytophagales bacterium
ATCGGATAGATTCAATTCAGCATTTGAATTTTGATTTAAAGAATTTTCCTTCAATACTAATTCTAAGCCCTTATTTAAATCTGCTAATTGAATTTTATTAATTTTAATTGAAGGCTCCAAAAGATTAAAATAGGAAATAAAGATTGATATTATTTTGATGATACTAAAAATGAATATAAATAATAACAATAAAAACAATAGATTAAAATGAATATCTATAAAAAAGAACGTTTTAAAAAATAATTTATTTAGAATTATACGAACAGTTAAAGCTAAATAAATTAGGATCAAAAGTTTTCCTTCTTTTGAATACTTTTCTAAAAAATTATTAAATAAAGGAATTGAAAAAATTAAATTTAAATCTAAAATTAGATAGGCGTCTAATTGAATTTCTTTGAATAAATATAATGTACTAAGATAATTTAAATTTTCGTTTAGAAAATAATAGGACTCCAGATGAATATCATGATCAAAATTATCCCAACCTAAAACATTTTTAATAAAAGTAAATAATAATATAGGAATAAAATGAAAAAATGTTTGGAAATTGAATGGAATTGGACCTATTAATTTTTCATAAAAAAGGAAATAAAAAATAGGAGGATATAAAAATGAAATGGCTATTATCGAGTTTTTTGTCCCCCAGATTGATACATTATCTAGATTAATTTCAGAAATAAAATAAGTAATACTAGTAATAATAAAAAAAACAAAAGTGGCTAGTTGCTTTTTTTCAATAATTATTTTAAACATGCTTAATTTAAGATAAATAATTAATCGGTTGAAAAATTGCTATAAAGATTTAAAAAAAAACGAATAATAAATTATATTTTAATAGTTAGGTTGTATACATTTCAGAGAAATGTATACAATTCGCCTAAAAAATGCGCGTAAAATTTGCCATATTAAGAAAATATGAAGTTAAAGTATTATAACCAAGAAATAAATTCCCGTTGGAAATTATTCTTATTCGCACTAGATATATTTAAAGAATTCATCAAAGGATTTAGAGAATTACACTTTAATGGTCCGTGTATTACAATTTTTGGATCCGCAAGATTTCAAGAAGACTCAATCCATTATCAAAATACCGTAGAACTTGCGAAAGAACTAAGTCATTTAGGTTTTGCCATTATGACCGGTGGAGGACCAGGAATCATGGAAGCGGCAAATAAAGGTGCAAAACAAGCTGGTGGATTATCCCTTGGATGTAATATTGAATTACCCCATGAGCAATTCCCTAATCCTTACCTCGATAAATTCACCACAATGAAATACTTTTTTGTTAGAAAAGAATTATTAAGGAAATATTCCCATGGTTTTGTGGTTTTTCCTGGTGGATTAGGTTCCTTAGATGAATTTGTGGAGCTTATCACTTTAATTCAAAATCATAAAATTGATAATTTTCCAGTGGTGGTTTTCAATATAGAATATCATCAAAATTTAATTGCCTATTTGGAGGATTTAAAAACTGAGGGTGCAGTAAGTGAAGACGATTATAAAACCATTTTATTTACGGATGATATCCAAAAGGCTGTTCAACATATCACTGGAATTTGTAGTTTGGATAGAAAAGAGGAGAAAAAACGATTACGATATTGGATTTTAGGGGAAAAATAAAAAGCCAAAAGAAAAATTCTCTTGGCTTTATTATTACACTTCATCAACAAACTAAATATCGTATTAAAACTACTTTAGAAATTTCATAATTTCAAGAAAATATTGAATTTTATTTGAAATCATTAAGAATAAAGGGTTTTCCAACCTCTAGAATAACTTTTTTCTTTGTCCCTTTATAAATTAAAGTCAGTTCTTGTAATTTTTTACTGATTAATTCTACATTTTTTAATTCCCCATTTTCCCATTGAATATTCAGTTCTATATTCCCTCGAGCCTTTAAACCATTCATTTTGCCATTTTGCCATTCTTGTGGAATAGCTGGCAATAATTCAATTGAATTATTTGTTGATTGCATAATCATTTCGGCTACCGCAGCCGTGCCTCCAAAATTTCCATCTATTTGAAATGGAGGATGGGCGTCCCAAAGATTAGGATAGGTTCCTCCCCCTCGAGCATAATTGGTTTCCATTTTATCAGGGGCAACATATTTCAATAATTCCCGGTACATCTTGTAGGCATGGTCTCCATCTTTTATTCTAGCCCATAAATTTATTCTCCAGCCTTTAGACCAACCTGTAGTTTCATCGCCTTTAATTTCAAGGGCCCTCTCAGAAGCTTTTACGATTTCAGGCATAGATTCATAATTAATATGATGGCCAGGATATAAACCAAATAAATGAGATTGATGTCTATGTTTAATTTCTGGTTCTTCAAAATCGTAATACCATTCTTGTAAACTACCATTTTTTCCTATTTGGTAAGGGTGAAGATTTTCTAAAGTCTGCGAAATTTTTTCAGAAAAATCATTTTTAATCCCTAAAACTTTTTCTGCTTCTAATAAATCCATAAATAACTCACGAATCATCCCCATATCCGATGTTGATCCAAAGGAGGTAGCAACCCTTTTACCATCCTGACTCAAGAATTTATTTTCGGGGGAGGTACTAAGCATAGTAACTAATTTCCCTTTAGGGCCTTTTATTAGGGTAGATAAACAAAATTCTGCTGCTCCTTTCATGATTGGATAGGCTTTTTCTTTCAAGAAAATTTCATCCAAAGTAAATAAATAATGTTCCCATAAATGTGTGGATGTCCATGCTCCGCCCATATTCCAATTTGCCCAAACGGGATCCCCATTACCAAAATCTCCTACGGGATTTGTCATTGCCCAAATATCTGAATTATGGTGAGCGACCCATCCTGGGGCATCATAAAAGGTTTTAGCCGTAATTTCTCCAGTCTTGGAAAGATTCGAAATAAATTCTAGAAAAGGGAGATGCATTTCAGAAAGATTGGTGATTTCTGATGGCCAATAGTTTTCTTCAACATTGATATTAACCGTATAATTTGAACTCCAAGGTGGTTGAATATAGGGATTCCATAAACCCTGGAGATTTGCAGGCACACCTGGTGTTCGAGAACTCGAGATCAATAAATATCTTCCATATTGAAAATAAAGAGCCTCTAAATAGGGATCCTTTTCTCCTTCCATATAGCGAATAAGTCGCTTTTCTGTGGAAATGCTTTCCTTTCCAGCAAGTGAACCAAGTTCAAAATTTACGCGATTAAAAAAGTATTGATAATCATTGATATGATTAATTTTTAAGGACTCGTAGGATTTTTGAGAGGCAAGTTTGATATTAGATTCACAATTTTCTAAATCATTTTTTCCTTCCGATACAGGATCTTTATCAAACCCATTAAAGCTCGTTTCTGTACTAACTAAAATGATCGCTTCAGAACCTTTAGAATAATGAATCGCAGTATCTGAATAAATAATTTTACCATTGATAGGAATAACCTTTACAATAGCGGTAAAATGGGTAGTATGCGATTCATCATTTAAAATTGCATTTTCTCTTCTCTTATAATAATTGGGCTCGGCCTTGGTTGGGGCTTTGCCTTCCAAATAAAGTAATCCATTATGTACCCTAACAGATGATTTCAATTGTGAATTTGTATGAATTGAAAAATCCAATGATTTACTTTTTGTTGATTTTATTCGAATTGCAATTACCTTGTCTGGTTGAGAAACAAAATATTCTTTTGAAATCTTAGCATCCTGATTATCATAATAAACAGAGGCAATTGATTTGTTTAAATCTAGATCTCGATAATAATTATCTGGCTTCTGATCTTTATAATCAATTAATAAGGTGCCCAAAGGCGCATAGGATTCTGAAAATTTCCCTTGAATATGTTTAATTAATGAATCTGCTAATGGAAAATTTTGATTCTGAATAGCTTCTCTAATTTCAGGAATGAAAGTATAGGCTTTGCGATTCATATATGGGTCTACTGGGGATCCAGACCAAAGGGTAATATCATTCAAATAAATTTTTTCGGAGCTTGCTCCGCCAAAAATCATTGCCCCTATTTTTCCATTTCCTAGTGGTAGAGCTTCCTCAAAAAATTCAGCAGGACGTTCATACCAAAGTTTTAAATTTGAATAATTGTCTGTCATTGGTTTTTGGGCAAATAAAGAACAATGAAGAACAATAAAGAATAGAATAAGAATATTTTTCATATTTAATAGGTTTTTGAAATGGCAATTTAATTAATTTTTTTTCATAAATTAAAACTAAAAAAAATGAAAAATAGAATTTTGTCCATCGACCTTTTCCGAGGAATGGTGATGTTTTTATTAGTAGGAGAAGCTACGGAATTATATCATTTTTTTAGGGAATCTGACAGTCATTTGATTCATTGGTTGGGAACTAAATTGGATCATCATGCATGGCATGGTTTATATTTTTGGGATTTAATTCAGCCATTTTTTATGTTTGTGGCTGGGCTAAGTATACCTTTTGCGGTTCTGTCTAGAAAAGCAAAAGGGGAATCGGATTCGTTGATTTTAAAACATGCTGTAAAAAGAGCTTTTATTTTACTTTTTTTAGGTTGGGCTTTGTATTTTATTGGGGCAGGGAGGCTAGTTTGGCGATTTCAGAATGTGTTAGCTCAATTATCTATTACGTATTTATTCAGTTTTTTAATAAAGGATTTAAAGTTAATTTACCAAGGTGTTATTTCAATCATTATTTTAATTTTATATGATTTGATTTATCGTTTTTTTCCGGTTGATGGGTATAATCAGCCTTGGGAATTATACCATAATTTTGGCGCTTGGTTTAATAATTGGATTGAAGGTGAGGTTAATTCTACTGAATGGGCTAGTTTTAATTTTCTATCAACTATGGCACATACTATATGGGGTATGATGGTCGGTTATATAATTTTGAAAAATTATAGTGAAAAAGATAAATTAAAAACCTTAATATCTTTGGCTTTTGGATGCTTGATTATAGGGTATGGATTAGATTTTTTGGAGATAACACCCATTATAAAAAAGATTGCAAGTTCAAGTTTTGTATTCGTTTCTGGGGCTTATTCCATTCTCGTTTTTGTCCTTTTTTATTATTTATTCGATATAAAAAAATATCCTTTTAAATGGGGGAAATGGTTTATTTACTATTCTAAAAATAGTTTATTCATATATTTATTCTTTCATTTAGGAGGGGCGCATTGGATTTTCTCCAATATTGCCCCTTTTCCTAAACTTATCTTGAACAATCTATTACTATCTGAAATTTCTACTAGCTTATTAACTTGGATCGTTCTTTCCTATTTATGTAAGTACCTTGATGAGAAAAATATTTATTTAAAAATTTAATTTATAATTTATAGGATAAACCAATAGAGAAATTACGTGGACTTGCTGGAAGAATCCCTTCTCCATTAGTTCCTCCACGGTTTCTTTTATTAAAATATTTTTGATTCGTCAAATTACTTACTGACCCTTTCAGGATAAAATGTTTATTAAATTTATAGGTAAAAGAAAGGTCTTGAACTGTATATTCTGGAATTAATCCAACTGTTGCTGTTTCATTTGCCAATTCAGTATTTGCTGCATCTGCAAAAGAAGATGAAACATAATTCAATAAATACGTGAAGGAAAATCTATTCAATGAATAAGTGAATCCTGAACGAAGAATGGTATTGGGAGCATATTCAATTCGGTTTCCTGCTAAATTTGTTCCGTTGCTTAATTCGTAATCCTGATAACGTGCGTTCGTCAATCCCAAGGAGGTAAATAATGAGATATAGCCAAAGCGGGATCTTCCCCACCATGCTGTTACTGGGTCATATTCAATATAAGCTTCTAACCCATCTGTAAGACTATTTCCTAAATTAGTTTGAAATAAGCTTCCATTTGCTTGAGTGATTGTTCCTACCTGATTAAAATATTTCATATTGAAATAATTTATATCATAACGAAGGTAATTCTGTAACTTTCCTTTAATACCAAAATCGAATACATGAGCGAATGCATCCTGAAGGTTAGGATCCACTATCAAATCAGTATTGGAAGGTGCTAATTGTGAATTGGTAATTGGTTTGAAGGTTTTATTGAAATTAGTTGCAATGGAAAGTCCCTCTGAAATTTGAAGGTTTAAACCTGTTCCATATAATACAATGGAACGTATTTTTTCAGGAAAATCAAATCTTGATTCATTCGTTGAATTAAAATTATTGCGAAATGCTGAAAAATGAATATTTTCATTTCTTAACCCTAAGGTCCAATTTAATTTATTTGTTAGATGAATATTTGATTCAAAAAATAAGGCAAAATTATTATTCGTAAAATTTAAATTTCCTGCAGCTGGAACTAGTATTGTTTCATCATAAACTGTTGAATTTGTTCCAACAGCATTTTGATTTTTTATTATATTGGACTGTAAGTATTTAGCCCCACCAACCCATAAAAACTTAGAACCAAGAATATTTGATTTTCCTGAAATTCTTAACTCTGAACCATTCGTAGCATATTCATCCCTTGAAAAAGCTCTGTTTGTATATCCATTTATTGGATCATTAATATCTTCTATGGCGTTGCCTTGATTAAATCCTAAGTATACTCGTCCGCTTTTAACAGTATAAGCTTGCCATTCTAGATTAATTTTATCGTCTAATTGCAAGGAGTAACGTAAGGTTGGCATTAACCAATTATACGTAAACCAATTTCTTGATCGGTTGGAGATTTGGATATCTTGATCAAATTGATTTTGCGTTAAGCCCCCTGGTTGTTGAGCAAGGGCATCTGCATAGGTTAATTCAAATGAAAGATCTGAATGTTTATTTATTTTTCTTTTTAATAGGAAATAGGATTGATTAGAATTAAAATTACTATTCGGTCTAAAACCATTTCCTTTCCGATACTGATGTGAAGCTATAACTGCCCATTTCTCATTCCCAACACGAAGCTTACCAAAAGTACTCGAAAGCCCAAAAGAACCTAAACTTTGGGAAAATTGTCCATTCAATTTTTCTTTGAAATTTGGTTTTTCTAGGACATAATTGATTAGGCCACCAACTTGTGGACCATATTGTAAGGATGCTGCACCACGAATGATATCTATTCGTTCTAAAATTTCCGCAGTAGGAGTGAAATAGGCTTCATTATATCCTAAAGGATCTGGAGTAAAATCATGCCCATTTAGTCTATTATTAAAATCCCATGATCGATTGGTGGAAAGTCCACGAATAGAAATAGACGTATTCAAATTTGAGGGATCGGATTCAATGATATTCATACCTGGATTTTTCGAGAATACTTCTCTAAGGTTTTGATTTCCTAGGTTAATATCCATTTTTGCAATTTCAATTTTCTCCGCTTTTTTCCCGGCTACAAGCATGGTTCCTTCTAATTCTTGCATTAGATCTGGTCCTTTTACACCCGGACTAGCCTTAATTATTACTTCATTTAATAATTTAAAATTAGGAATAAGTTGAATTGAATGAGGGATTTGGGATAATTGAGAAACATCGAGAGTAGAAGTTTCATAACCCATTGCTCCGATATTGAGGGAAAGAGGAAATTTCAATGAATTTTTTGGGATAGAAATTATTCCATTTTCATCACCAAGAAACCCTTTTAGGGAACCTTTTATTTGAATATAAGGGAATTCTACTTTGGAAGTGTCATTATTAAATACTTGAATATCAACATTTTGTGCAAATATTTCGATATTTGATACGATTAAAAGCAAAGTTAAAATCAGGTGCTTAAGCATGTTATTGTTATTTAGATTAATTAAAAATAATAGCAAAGATACTATATTATTTAGATTAATTCCAAATAAATAATTGGAAAAAAAATGATAATTTTGGGAATAATTTAAAAACTATGGGAAATTTAATTCATAATGTATTTTTTACGTTAAAAAATCCGAATTCGAAGGAGGACAGAGATGCTTTATTAGAGGGTCTTAAAATTTTAAAGGGGATACCTCAGGTGAAGAAGGCACATATTGGGGTATTGGCTTCAACGGAGCAGAGGGATGTGGTAGATGTGGATTTTCAGGTAAGTGAGACGCTATTTTTTGATTCTGAGGAAGATCAGCAGATCTATCAGGACCATCCGATTCATCATGAATTTATTGCTAAATGCAGTTCATTATGGGCGAAAGTGAGGGTATTTGATACAATTGATGTTTAATATTTTACCATATGATGGTGAGGCCAATTATTATGGGCCAATATTTCCTCCATTAAAGAGTAAAGAATTAGAAAAAATATTATTGGAGACAGTACCATGGGAGAATGATAGAATATTCATCTATGGTAGGGAGATTATTACCAAAAGGAAAATAGCCTGGTTGGGTACGAAGCCTTTTGAATATCGATATTCAAAAAATACGAAGAAGGCATTGCCTTTTTCTCAGGTGGTGGAGGAGATAAAATCTTATGTGGAAGAATTGACGAAGGAAAGTTTTAATTCTTGTCTTTTGAATCTTTATCATTCTGGGGACGAATCTATGGGCTGGCATAGAGATAATGAACCAGAACTTAAAAAACAGGGAGCAATTGCCTCTTTAAGTTTTGGAGCAAACCGGATTTTTCAATTTAAACATATTGAGACAAAGGAAAAAATAGATATTGAATTAGAGTCTGGGAGTTTATTAATGATGAAGGGAATTATTCAAGACCATTGGTACCATCAATTGCCTAAACGCCTAAGGGTTCAAGAATCTCGAATAAACTTAACATTTAGAACGATTATTCAATAAAAAAGGGGCTAATAGCCCCTTTTTAAATTATAAGAAAAATAATATTATTCTTCAGTTTTTTCAGTCTTTGTAGACTTTTTAGCTTTCGCTGCAGGTTTTTCTTCTTTTGCCTCTGCTTCTTTCTTCTCTAATTTTTTGATTGCCTGCTCTCTTTCAACTCCTTCCATTTGCTCTTTTAAAGCAGAAAGTGCGTCGATATCTCCCATTGTTGATTTCTCAGCAGTTGGAGCTTTTTCCTTAGTTGCTTTTTTGGAAGCTTTTTTAGGAGCCGCTTCTTCTGAGGTTTCAATTGGGTCAGAGAATGTACGAGTATGAGAAAGTGTAATTTTCTTATCATCTTTCAAAAACTCAGTTACTACGAAATCTAAAGATTCTCCTAATTCTGCAACAGACTCATCTGCTTTCACTAATTGCTTAATAGCAGCTGTTCCTTCGATACCATATGGTAATTCTAAGGTTGCAAATTTATCTGTTTTAGAAATGATTGAACATTTATGAATTGAACCTACAGTAAATACAGATTCAAAAGTATCCCAAGGGTTTTCTTCTAATTGTTTATGGCCTAATGCTAATCTTCTATTATCAGCATCTAATTCAATAACGATAACGTCTAATGAATCTCCAACTTTAACGAATTCAGAAGGATGCTTGATTTTCTTAGTCCAAGACAAATCAGATACGTGAACTAAGCCGTCGATACCTTCTTCTAATTCAAGGAATAAACCGAAATTAGTTAAATTTCTAACAGTACCTTTATGTTTAGTACCTACAGCATATTTCTCTAATAAATCTTTCTTATCCCAAGGATCTTCTGTTAATTGTTTAACACCAAGAGACATTTTTCTTTCTTCTCTTTCTAATGTTAAAACAACTGCTTCCATCTCATCACCTACTTTAAGGAAATCTTGTGGATTTCTTAAATGCTGTGACCAAGACATTTCAGAAACGTGAATTAAACCTTCTACACCAGGTAAAACTTCTAAGAATGCACCGTAATCGGCAACATTTACAATTTTACCTTTAACTTTAGATCCAACTACTACCTCTTCAGATAATGCTTCCCAAGGATGAGCTTGTAATTGCTTCATACCTAATGAAATTCTCTTCTTATTTTCATCAAAGTCTAAAACAACCACTTGGATTTTTTGGTCTAATTTCAATAATTCTTGTGGGTGGTTAATTCTACCCCATGAAATATCTGTAATATGAAGTAATCCGTCTACACCTCCTAAATCGATGAATACACCGAAATTAGTCATGTTCTTGATAACTCCTTCTAATACTTGACCTTTATCTAGGTTAGTCAAGATAGTTTCTCTTTGTTCTTCTAAATCTTTTTCGATTAATACTTTGTGAGATACTACCACGTTATTATTAGTATGGTTAATTTTAACCACCTTAATATCCATGTTTTTACCTACAAAAATATCGAAATCACGGATTGGCTTAACATCAATTTGAGAACCAGGTAAGAATGCCTCAATTCCATAAATATCGATGATTAAACCTCCTTTAGTACGACGCTTAACATAACCAGAAAGAACGCTATCTTCTTCAAGAGCCTTCTCAATGTTTGTCCAAGCACCCATAACTTTCGCTAATTTTCTTGATAAAATCAATTGTCCATTAGCATCTTCTTGGTTTTCAATATAAACTTCAACCTCATCACCAGCTTTTAAATCTGGCATATCTTTGAATTCAGAAGCAGAAACTAAACCGTCTGATTTAAAACCGATATTAACAATTACCTCACGGTCTGTTTTGCTAACAACGATTCCTTTTACAACTTCCTTTTCAGTGATTGAACTAATGGTAGCTTCGATTTGAGCTTCCATTTCTTTGATTTGAGCCTCTGTATAGTTAGCTCCAAATCCTTTTGACTGTAAATCGTTCCAGTCAAATTCTTTTTTGTTTTCTGACATAAAAAATATCTTGCCTTGGATACATCAATGTGTCAGGCACTCACATTGAAATTTAGTTAAACATAATTTTCCAAAATGGAGTGCAAAATTAGTCAAAAAAATGGATCTAACAAAAAAAATTACAATAAATTACTTATTCAAAATCAATGCTTTATGCGTCTTTCTCATTATTTAACAAAAAACTGATAAATGGTTGTGGAAATATTTTTTTCACCTGGCCTTAAAACGGTTGAGGGAAAATTAGGTTGATTAGGGGAATCTGGAAAATGTTGGGTTTCCAAACAAAATCCTGAACGTTTTCCCATTGCCACTCCTTCCGAAGAATTCAAGGTTCCATTCAAATGATTGGCTGAATAAAACTGTACAGCTGGTTCTGTGGTAAATACTTTCATTCCTCTTCCTGATTCTGGCTCATATGCCTCGGCAGCAAAGATTAATTCCTTTTTCTTATTTTCAAAAACCCAACAATGGTCATATCCCGAACCCAATTGCAATTGTTCTTCATTTGCCTCAATTCTTTCTCCAATTCTATGGAAATCTAAGAAATCCATAGCGGTTCCTTTAACTTCGGCTAAATTTCCAAGAGGAATTAAATATTCATTTACTGGAAGGTATTTAGGGGCATTAATTTTCAATTCATGATTTAATACATCCTTAGAAAAATCTCCAGACAAATTAAAATAGGCATGGTTTGTTAAATTTAAAACGGTTGTTTTATCCGTTTCTGCTTCATAATCAATTTTTAGTTCATTAGAATTAGTCAGAGTATAAACCACTTTCACTTTTAGATTTCCAGGAAAGCCCTCTTCCATATCTTTTGAGAAATAGCTTAATTCTAATTTAGCCTCCTCTCCTGAAATTCTTTTGGCATCCCAGACCTTTTTATCGAATCCTATTTTTCCTCCGTGTAAAGAATTGGGACCATTATTGACAAATAAATTATATTCTTTTCCATCCAAACTAAATTTACCATTGGCGATTCGGTTTCCAAATCGGCCAATTAAGGCCCCAAAAGAACGGTTCTTGGTGGCATAGGTTTCAATATCAGGAAGATTTAAATTGACATTTTCAAATTTCCCATTTTTATCTGGGACGATTATATCAGTAATAATTCCTCCATAATTAATGATTTTTACTTGCATTCCATTGGAATTTTTTA
>CAZVFE010000055.1:0-11047 GCA_964626405.1 uncultured Cytophagales bacterium
GCATTTGGCGTACCAAGTCTTGCAATTTGGGGTGGAACTTCACCCAAATTGCAAGTAGAACCCTTTTATGAGGATAGCATAAAAAAGAGGTTATATTTTAATTCAATTGTGGAAGACCTGGATTGTCAGCCATGCTCAAATTATGGTACTAGGAAATGTCCGAAGGGGCATTTTAAATGTATGCTTAATCAGAATATAGATCAATTAGTCCTTAATTCAATGGAGCTTTTGGGCTAACTAATTTTCCTAAAACTAAGAAACCTAGATTAAGAATTAAGATAAGTATTGTTAAAGATTTATTCTTTTCGAAACCATCTAAAATTGTAGGAATAATTAGAAGGAAGCTACTAGCAATTAAAACAAATTTTACTAGGTAATTTTCCCATTCTTTTTTTTCATTTTCATTATTGGCAAGATGAAAAAATCTTACAAAGCTTTTTGCTGCATAATGATATGCTTCTAAAATTAGGTTGAATTTGTTTACAAATACATTTTTCATAATTATTTCATTTTTTTCATTTGTAAAATTATATTAGTAGATTGCCAATAACTGGCAATTTACTTAGCAAATGGAAGATCGTTTAAAAAAAATTAATCAGTATTTTTTATCAGGCTTTTTGTCGATGAATTATTCCTCTGTACGAAATAAATTGGAGGAAGATGGCTTTATAATTGATTATTCCTATCGTTCTTTCAATAGGGATATTCAAAATTTAAAGGAAAGGCTTGCAATTCGATATCCAAGTTTGGAAGAGGAATATGGCAATTTACTTCGGTTTTCTGTTTCAAAAAAAGAGTATTATTATATTCGGGAGGATATAAGTGCTTTTCCAGCATTAAGTCAGTCTGAATTAACGGATTTAGCGAAATCAATTAGTTTGAATAAGCATTTATTTAAAGATGGATTGGGGGAAGGATTAATAAATAAATTAGAAGCAATTCAATTAGAAAATAATTTGAATCAATATCAGCATTTTAGTCGATGGCCAGCTATTCAATTAATTAAAGATGGCAATCGTTCTGGGGGAGAATGGTTAAAGCCAATATTAGAGGCAATTTATTCCTCCAAAATTATTGAAATATCCCATAAGGGTTTAAAATCAGGGTCAAAAGTAAAGAAAATTCAAGCATTTCCTTTAATGGTTAAGGAATATAATAATGGTTGGTTTACGGGTTGGTATTTGGTATTTCAGCCGGTAATTGAGGGTGAAAATATTCTTCGTTTAGATTTAGGAAAATTATGGGTATTTGCCTTGGATAGGATATTGGATATTTTCATTTTAAAAGAAAAGCCTAATTTGAGAATTCCTGAGGGATTTAATCCGGGGGATTATTTTAAGAATAATTTAGGGATTTATCCTAAGTCAAAAAAATTAAGACCTGAAAAATTGATTCTAAAAATAAAAGAGGATTCCTGGATTTTGAAATATTTGGAGAAATATCCTTTACACGATACGCAACGGATAATTGGTCATTCCAATGATTATTTTGCTGAATATCATTTAGAAATAAACAATGAATTAGAGGCTTTTTTATGGGAATACATTCGGGAATTAGAAATAATTCAACCCATTCATTTGCGAAAAAAATTCTTAGAGGAGATTAATTCGATTCAATCTCTTTTAAATACCGAACCTTAAGGTGGTCGTAAAAAGAATGTTTATCGATACTCATAGATACTAAATTTGCAACAACTCCTGCTATCATGAATTGAAAAATCATATTTTGAAGGTCAGTCATTTCAATTACAAGAATTGCGGAAGTAAAAGGTGTTCTTGTTACACCAGTAAGAAAGGCGACCATGCCGACAAGAATAAGCATATTGCCTTGTTCTGCACTCAGGTTGAATATTTCAGTAAAAATTGATCCTACGGAGGCACCTGCTGCCAATGCGGGTGCAAATATTCCGCCAGAGGTTCCAGAAGAGAAGGAAAGAATTGGTCCGATTATTCTTAAAATAGGAGTAAACCAAGTTTTAAACTTTTCATTTGCGAATAAGTATTCGTTCATTAGTTCTTTACCTGATCCAAAAATAGTAGATTCAATAAAAATACCCATTGCAACAAATGCGCAACCAAGTAGACTTAAATAAAGAATATGGTGCCAATCTTTTTTTAGGTTTTTTTCCTTCCAATTGAATAGGCCTAGGATTCCTTTGCAGGAATAGGAAGCAAATACTCCAGCAACTGCCGCAGTAAGGATGATTAAGAAAAAACCTAAAATTGAGCCTGAATCTGCGGCTGGATAACCTAAATATAGGTAAGGGCCTAATATTGCCTGTGCGGTAAGTCCGGCTATAATAACTGCTATGAATAAAGCTGATCTGAACTGAGAAATATGTACTTTGGTAAGTTCTTCGACTGTAAATACAATTCCTCCCAAGGGTGTATTGAAGGCCGCTGCTAATCCGGCTGCTGCACCTGTAATTAACATATTTCTATTATTAATTTTTGGCCATGATTTTGGGAGTATAGAATTGATTTTATGAAATATTGCTGCGGAAATCTGGATTGTTGGACCCTCTCGTCCAATTGCACCTCCTCCAATGGTATGAATAATACTCGAGAGAATTTTTATAAAAATTATTCTTAGACTTAAAAATTGAGAAATAAGATTTTTCTTACTAAATACATCCAAGGAAGCCATAACTTGAGGTATCCCACTTCCTCTGGCAAATTTTGAATATTTATTAACGATATACCACGATAAAACAAAACAGGTTGGGGATATTAGGAATAACCAATAACCTGTATTTTTCAGTAAAAATTGGAATAATTCTTCTCCAAAATTGAATAATTTGGCATATAAAACAGCAATTAAACCTGCTAATGCGGAGGCTATCCAAAAGGGAATTGAAATTAAAAGATTTAATTTAAATTTTTCGTTTGCAGAACTATGAATAAACCCATCCAGTAAAATTTTGAATTCTGAAATAAATTTTTTCATATGCTTTTTGATCCTTTGTAAAAATTTCAATAAGAAATAGGATTAGATTTTAAAAGGTTATAACTTTTTAGAATAAAGTATTAAAGTAATTCAAAAATAATTAATAATCAACCTATTGTTATGAAAAGAAATGAATTTTTAAAATTATCTGGTTTGGGGGTATTGGCCTTAGGGATAAATAGTTGTAAGACTGGACAAAAGTCTGAACCATTAAAAAATTGGGCTGGGAATTTAACCTTTTCATCAATAGATGTTCAGAAGCCAAGTAGTTTAGAAGAATTAATAATGGCTTACAAGTCAGATAAAAAATTAAAGTCATTAGGTACTAGGCATTGTTTTAATACCATTGCTGATACGGAATATATTCATATTTCTACTTCGAATTTGAATAAAGTTTTAGAGATTGATGAAGAGAATTTATTGGTATGGGTAGAATCTGGCATAAAATATGGTGATTTGGGTTTGGCCTTGGAGAAAAAGGGATATGCTTTACATAATTTGGCTTCTTTACCCCATATTTCTGTAATGGGCGCAGTGTCAACTGCTACGCATGGTAGTGGGGATAGAAATGGGAATTTAGCTTCTGCGGTTGAGGCTATTGAATGGGTAGTTCCTGGAGGAATGGTAAAATTATTTAGGAAGGGGGATCCTGAGTTTGAGGGAATGGTTGTAGGATTAGGAGCTTTGGGTACCGTTTATCGATTGGCCTTAAAGATTGAACCTACCTACCAAGTAGCTCAATTTTTATTTGAAAATTTACCAATGGAAACCTGCAAGGAGCATTTTGATGAAATATATCAGTCAGGTTATTCTGTAAGTATGTTTACCACCTGGGAAAACAAAATGATTGACCAAGTTTGGGTAAAAAGAAGGTTGGATGAGGAATATACAAAGGATTTGAAAGATTTTTGGGGTGCTCAACCGGCAACAGAGAATTTACATCCTTTAAAAGGAAATTCACCCATCAATTGTACAGAACAATTAGGGGTGCCCGGGCCATGGTATGAGCGTCTACCTCATTTTAAAATGGATTTTACGCCAAGTAATGGGGAGGAATTGCAGTCTGAATATTTTGTTCCTAGAGAAAATGTCTATGATGCATTGATGGCTATTGAGTCCTTGAAAGAAATTATCCGTCCTGTTTTATTTGTTTCTGAAATAAGAAGTATTAAGGCTGATAATTTATGGATGAGTATGGCGTCGGGGAGAGAATCAATTGCTTTTCATTTTACTTGGAAGCCAATGACCCCAGAGGTTATGGAAGTTTTACCTCAAATAGAAGCAAAATTAAAACCATTTGGAGTTCGGCCACATTGGGGCAAATTATTTACTATGTCGGGACAAGAATTAAAAGAAAATTATCCTAAATGGGATGATTTTCATTCATTGATTAATAAATTTGATTCAGGAAGAATGTGTACCAACATATTTTTAGAAAAATTAGGATTTTAAAGAAAAATATATATAAAAGTTTCTATTAATTTTAAATATGTTGAGGAAATATTTCACATAAATAAGCCTATATTTAGTTAAAATAGATTCCAAATTTTAGGCTTTAATATGTGAAAATATGTAAATCATATAATTTATATAAAATTTATACACAGAATTTTACGTAATTCGGAAATCGTTTTCTTAGGAGAATTATGATAAAATACTTTATACTGTTTTCATCTTTCATTTTTTTGTTTCAAGAATCTTTGGGCCAGAATAATATAAGATGGATTAATCTGGAGGAAAAGAAGGTCTATAATATAGATATAAAATCTCATGAATTCTCTCGTGCTGAAATTGGCTCTAAATTTCAGGATAAAATAAAAATATCAGTTGATTCAAGTATTAAATCTTCCTATTCATTTGAATTTCTTCTCAAGAATTTTTCTATAAATTCTAAGACCTATTTCATTACAGATGAGAATAAGGTTTATGAATTTAATGAGGAGGAAGGGAATTTGAAAAAATTAAATGAAGGAGTTGATTTAGGCTATTCATTTAGTCCTTTTGTTTTTACCTACCAAAATGAAATATTTTCATTAGGTGGTACAGGTATGTGGAATACTCATAATAAATTAATTAAATTTAATTTTCAAACAAATCAGTGGGAGGATGTATTAGTTAAAGGAGAACAAATTCCTCCAGGAGTGTTAGGTTCAGAAACAGGTTATGATTCTGAGTCAGGAAGCATTTACACATATTTTAGTATTGCATCAATTCATAATTCATTTTATCCTGAAATTATTCAGAAAGAAAAATCAGGTTTTTATAAATTGGATTTGAGCAAAATGGAATGGAATTTCTTGGGAGATACATATGGATTATTTTTAGACAATAAAATTATAGATCCAGTCAATTTTAATTTTTTGGGAGATAAAGGGTATTTTACCTTAAACCGAAAATCCTATTTTATAGATTTTGAGTCAAATGATTTGCGTGAATATTCCGGTATTAATTCCGATTTATTTACTATTAATCCCTATCCACTTTTTTATGATGGGGAAAAATTATTGAAATTATTTACAGTTGGTTATGGGAATAATTTACCCTTGCCGGAACATTTAGTTTTGAATGAATTTAATCTAGATAAAGAATATCAAGATTCAAATTCTATTTCTCAATTATATAGTAAGCCCAATTTCTTTTTAAATTCCTCGCTTTCTCATATTACCTTAATTTTTGCCTTGATGTTCATGGGAGGACTTTTTTATTCTTTTTATAAAAAAACTTTAAAATTACATGAGTCTGGTTTAGAGAAAAATCAGTTTAATCAAAATTTAAAAATATTTTTAATTAATATTTTGTCTAATTCTCCTTCAAAAACATATGATGCAAATGAATTAAACACAATGTTAAATATTGATTCTAAAGCATTTGATACTCAGCGACAATATCGATCTAAATTACTTTTAGATTTTAATGAATATATGTTAACAGAATTTGGTATAAAAAATGCTGTTGTGCGTGTACCAGATAAGACCGATAGGCGATTCGTCATTTACGGTATTAATTCAAATTTATTTACGAATTCAAAATTGGCTGAATTTATTAAATCATTTAATTATGAAAACGATTAAGGGCATTTTAATTTCATTTTTTCTTTTATTTGGTTTAATACATTTTACCTATTCTAATTCCTTTGTTTGGTTTGATGACCAATTGGAAGTTTTTTATAAAATTGATTTTGGTGATAATAAGGTATTTTATAAACCTTTAAAAAATGATTCTTGGAAAGAATATGGTTCAATTTCTATTGATGATTTAAAGATAGATAAGGAAGATCCTGATAGAATTGAATTTATAAAAGGAGAAAAATTTAATTATTTAATCGTTGATGGTTCTGGGATTGTTTATACTTTATCCAAAGATTTAAAATTTCTTAATAGATTTGACCAAACAGTATTTAGGGGTTATAATTATGATTCTTATACATTTTTTGATGGCGTGGAATTAATGAATATTGGTGGTCATCATGATGAAATTTATAATTCAGTGCTGACTTATTTTGATGTTTCAAAAAAACAATGGGAGGCTTATAATTATACAAGTGAATATCCTATGTCTTTGATTGAAGGATTTATTCAATATTATCCAAAATCCCGTTCGATTAAATGTTTGGATTTTTTAAAAAATCAACAATATCCGGAATCATTTAATCGTAAATCATTCAATGCATACGAATTAAATATAAATACATTTTCTTGGAAGAATTTAGGAAAATTGAATGAAAAGGTTTTTACAAAAGATGCTGATTATAAGAAGTGGGTAGGTAATTGGATTGATGATCTTGTATTTATTCGCAATCATGAGGATAAATATTTTATTTTAGATTTTGCATCTAATCAAATATTTCAATTGAAAACTGAATTTGAGATTCTTGAAAAATCAATCATTTATAAAAAAGGAACGGATATAGTTTTTATCAATTTTGATAATAATTTTAATCTAATTGATGAAAAAATTATTCCTTTAAATTTATTATTAACGAATGGGAATTCAATAGGGGAATTATTATCTCGACCATTAATCGAATTTAATGAAAAGTATCTATTCTATTCCATTGAATTTATTTTAATTGTATTGATATTAATTTATGGTTACAAATTATATAAGTTAAAATTCAAAAAGTCTACTAATAATTTGAAAGAAGAAGTAGAAGAGATGGTTTTATCCAATAATTTGATTTCTTTTTTTAATGAACTTAAAAAGGATCTTAAAAAAGATTTTTATACCACCAATGAATTAAATGATATTATTAATTGTTCTACGAAGGCTTTTGACACTCAAAGACAATATCGTTCGAGGTTTATATCAGAGCTGGAAAATTATCTTTTTAATAATTTTGGGATAGAAAATGGAATTATCAGGATACAAGACAATTTAGATAAACGGTGCGTCAATTACCAAATTAATCCTGATTTATTGCAAAATGAACAATTCAAAGAATTCTTAGAAAATTTAGAATAATTTGAAAAAAAATAGTAAATTAAAAATCTAAACAAATATTTTAAACAATGAATTTTAATTCAAATTCTAGAAGAGACTTTTTGAAAAAGTCTGCTATTCTAGGTTCTGTTTTTGCTATTCCATCTATTATTCCTTCAGGAAGATTGGGCGCAGAGAAGGTCAAATTAGCTTGTATTGGTATAGGTAACCAAGGAGCATCTGATATTCGTTCATTATATAAGTCAGGTTTTGCTGAGGTAGTTGCATTATGTGATGTAGACATGGGAGCTCCTCATACACAAGCCATAATGGAAATGTTTCCAAAGGCAAAACGTTTTCAGGATTTTAGAACAATGTTTGATGAATATTCAGGGAACTTTGAAGCTGTAACAATTGGAGTGCCAGATCATTCTCATTTTCCGATTACAATGCGTGCCTTGGCTGAGGGGAAACATGTATATGTTGAAAAACCTATGGCTAGGACCTATCAGGAAGTTGACCTGATGATGAAGGCAGCTGCGAAAAACCCTAAATTGGTTACACAAATGGGTAATCAAGGGCATTCTGGTCAAAATTATTTTCAATTTAAGGCTTGGAAAGAAGCAGGTATAATCAAAGATGTTACTGCGGTTACTGCTCATATGAATTCGCCAAGAAGATGGCATGGATGGGACCCTAATATGAAATCTTTTCCATCAGCTGAGGCTATTCCTTCTACTTTGGATTGGGATGTTTGGCATGGGGTGCGTCCGATTCATGATTATAATCATGATTTTATCAATGGTCAATGGAGATGTTGGTATGATTTTGGCATGGGAGCTTTAGGAGATTGGGGTGCACACTTATTAGATACGGTGCATCAATTTTTGGAATTAGGCTTACCCTATGAGATAAATATGAAGAAGGCTAGTGGACATAATGAGTTTTTCTATCCATTCTCTTCAACTATAGAGTTTAAATTCCCAGAAAGAGGGGACATGCCACCAGTAGATATAACTTGGTATGATGGAATTGACAATCTTCCTCCGATTCCTTCGGATTATGGAAATGTGGAATTAGATCCAAATATTCCTCCAGCAAGTAATGGGGCAATTCAACCTTCAAAATTAAATCCGGGTAAGATTATTTATTCAAAAGAATTAAGTTTCAAGGGTGGTTCTCATTCTTCTACATTAAGTGTAATAGGGGAAAAGGCCAAATCTGTGAATTATCCAGATGTGCCGGAAAGTCCTTCTGATCATTATGCGAATTATCTATTGGCCTGTATGGGAAAAGAGGAGACACGTTCACCTTTCCATATAGCAGGCCCATTATCTCAGATATTCTGTTTAGGGGTATTGGCTCAGAGATTGAATACCGATTTGAAATTTGATCGTAAAAAAGAAAAGATTACAAATAATAAATTAGCCAATGAATTATTAACTGGCGAACCTCCAAGAAAAGGGTGGGAAGAATATTATAAGCTTTGAAATACGAGTTACGAGCTACGAGCTACGAGTTACGAGTTACGAACTAGGAGTTCATAGTTCATCCCTCATAGTTCTCAAAAGTTCTGTTTTCATTTTTTCTGCTAGTCTAGTATTGGTATTTATTAGATTATTTTTTTCCTCAGGATCATTTATTATATCATATAATTGATCTTGAGGATTATTTCCTAATTCAATGTCTACATAAGCATTGTATTTTGCCCCTTTTCCTCCTAAAATAAATTTATAATTTTCTGTGGTTAAAGATAAAGAACCGGCATGTTCAATTAAGGATTCTCTTCCCTGAGAGGTTTTTCCTAGCCAAGTATCCAATTGATTTTCTGAATCGGGTGCCGAAGTTTTATCATAATCTAGATTAACTAAATTTGCCATATTTGCCAATAAATCTACTTGAGAAACTAGTGCATTAGATTCTTTATAGAATTTTTGATTTGGAGCTTTTACGAGCATTGGAACGCGGGTTCCTGCCTCAAAATTAGAATATTTTCCACCCCTCAATATTCCTGCCGGCCTATGATTTTGAATATTTTCTTTAGAGCCATCCTGGTATCCATCGTCTACAACCGGACCATTATCAGAGGTAAATACAATTAAAGTATTATTATACAAATCTTTTTCTTTAAGAATGGAAATTAATTTTCCTACCGTAGCATCTAGTTCTAGTAAAGCATCACCTCTATTACCCATACCAGATTTACCTAGAAATTCCTCATTAGGAAGTCGTGGTACATGGATATCATGTGTAGAAAAGTACAAGAAGAATGGACTTTTTGCATTAATGATAAATTTTTCAGCCTGATTTTCTAGTTCATGAGCCATTTCCTCATCATCCCAAATGGCAGATTTCCCACCTGTCATCCAACCGATTCTTCCTACGCCATTGATGATGGTATTATCGTGTCCGTGAGAATGAACCATTCTTAGTAATTCAGGATTTTCTTTTCCTGTTGGTAAAATGCCAATTTTTTCAGTATAATTTACCGTGATTGGGTCCTTTGGGTCTAAATTTACCACTTTGCCATTTTCCACATAAACAGTAGGAACCCTGTCGCCAGTGGCAGGAATCAGAAACGAATAATCAAAGCCTATTTCATTAGGAGAATTACTAATTTTTTGGTTCCAATTTGGTCCACCTTCGTCACCTAAACCAAGATGCCATTTTCCGATTACACCCGTATGGTAGCCTGCTTTTTTTAAGATGGATGCTACAGTTTGTGTTCCAGCGGGGAGTAATGCTGCCGCATTGCCGGCTGCAACACCTGTTCCTTTTTTTCTAAAAGCATATTCTCCTTTTAATAGAGAATATCTTGATGGGGTACAAGTAGCAGAACTAGCATAAGCCCTATTAAATTTAGTTGAATGGTTTGCTAAAGCATCAATATTCGGTGTTTTGATAGCTTTTGCCCCATAACAGCCTAAATCTCCATAACCGAGGTCATCTACATAAATAAACAATACATTTGGGTTCTGGGAATAGGAAAAAATCGGAATAGTTAAGATTCCTAAAATTAAAATAAATTTTTTCATCGTTATTTAGATTTTACGCATCTAAATCCGGTATGATTTAATCCTGTGTCTGGACTGGATTTCATCCTAGCTGAACAACGGTAAGATGCGCAATAGGTTTCATTACATAAAAAAGATCCACCTCTCATGACTTTTTTCGGGATAAAAGGTTCATCTGGGTCATAGCTAGAGGAAGGGCCTTTGGGATTATCTGAAATTTCAAAATTATCTTTTAAATATTGATAATAATTAGAATGATAATTGTCTTCTACCCATTCCCAAACATTTCCAGCCATATCATATAAACCATAACCATTTGCTTGATAGGATTTCACTGGTCCTGTTCCCATTGAGAAGCCATCTTCGCCAGTATCAGAAACAGGGAAAATTCCTTCCCAAGTATTTGCTTTTTCTTTATTTTCCGTTAGAAGTTCATTTCCCCAAGGATAAACTTTGTCTTTTAGTCCACCTCTAGAAGCCCATTCCCATTCTGCCTCTGTTGGTAATCTTTTACCTTGCCATTCGCAAAAAGCCTTTGCATCTTCCCAAGCAACTTGGACTACGGGATGATTTTCTTTTCCTTCAAGACTTGAATTTGGGCCAGAAGGATGTTTCCAATCTGCCCCTTGAATGAATTCCCACCATTGTGAATAATCATTTAAATTAAC
>CAZVFE010000056.1:0-10999 GCA_964626405.1 uncultured Cytophagales bacterium
TCAAATTACCTTATTCTGATAATTGGAATGTAATAGGCTGAGTAAATCTTGAACGTACCGCGCGGCCTGATTGTTTACCAGGATTCCATTTTGGTCCGTTTTGGATTACACGCATCGCTTCTTCGTCACAACCGAAACCTACAGATTTCAATACTTTGATATCTTGAATAGATCCATCGATATTCACGACAAATTGAACGTATACTCTACCTTGTACATTTGCTCTCTGAGCTGCAGCTGGATATCTTAAATTCTTTTGAAGATATCTTGCGAAGGCTGCAGGGCCACCAGGGAATTCCGCCATTTGTTCAACCGCTGTAAAGATTTGCTCTTCCTTCGGTTTTGGTGGTTCAACTGGTTGCTCAACCTTAGCAGCATCTGGATCGATAGGCACATCGAATACCTCGTCCTCTCCAATTACTGTTTCTGAGGCAGTATTTCCTTTTACCTCTTCAGGAGGTGGCTCTGGCTTCTGAACCTCTTCATCCCTCTTAATTTCTGGAGGTAAGAATTTGGTTGTGGTAACCTTTGGCGCCTCTGGTGGAGGTGGTGGTGGAGGTGGAGGTGGCGGTGGTACTACTTCATCTTTAGGTGGAGGAGTATCGATTTTCATTATCTCAGCTACTACTTCTTTCTTTTCAGCAGGACCTAAATCCAGTGATTTGACAACAGCAGCCAATAAAATCGCTCCTATGAATAAAGAAGAACCAATCACGGTCGCTCTTTTCATTAACTTTGGATAAGTCTTACGAAGGAAAAATGCTCCATAAGCTTTGTTCTTATCCTTAAAGATAATGTCATCTAAGGTTAGATCATTATTTAAAACTTTATCTGACATACTAATTTAAATTAAAATTGTTAACTAGGCTTAGAGCCAATTATAATCCTGATTCTTCAATTGTTTGTTCTGTAATAGGATCTAACTCAACTAGTGCATAACGCTTATTGTTTGTGATTGCACATTCATCTAACATATCCACGATATTTTTATATTTCGCAGTTTTAGATGGTTTAATTACGATTGTAAAATTATCTCCTACTCTCGCCTTTAATGTTGAAATTATATCTCTGATTCCAGTATCTGAATAATCAGTTACCTTTACGACAGCCGTCTGACCTGGAATTCCTTGAAAATAATAAATTTTCGCAGAATCAGGCACTACAGTTAAAGTCTCAGATTCCTTGATGGGCGACGTCTCCGTCGGGTCATCAGTTTTATCTGGCATATTCAACTGCATTGTAACAGGCTTAGCTAAAGTTGTTGTAAGCATGAAAAAAGTAATCAATAAGAAACCTAAGTCTACCATTGGAGTCATGTCGATTTTGGTCGACATCTTCTTGGCGCGTTTCTTACCACTTTTATCACCTTGACTGGAGCTATCTATTTCTGCCATTTTTCTTCTGTTTAATTATTATTATTGAGGTTTATTCTCTGGTGACGTTACAAGTTGGAATACGTTAATATTCTGACCTTGAAGCGTAGCAACAATATCTGCAAAGGTTTTATAATTAGAATTAGCATCACCTTTGATAGCTATTTTAATTGCAGGATTACTCAATTTGGCATATCCTATCCAGAATCCTAATTCATTATTAGTAGAATCTGTTGGAACTCCCATTAAGAATCCTTTTTCCTTTGCCTCTGCCGGCTTAACTTGTAATACTTGGTTTAAGGCTCCTGCTGGAAAACCGATCACCTCTGATGCTAGGAAATTTGCCTGCATTTCTGGTGTAACAGTTACTCCAAAACGATTCGCCATTCTCTCAAGCATAAAAGCTCTCGTATTCATATCTTCTGTAGCAATGAATACTTTGCCGTCATTCGCAACATTCACGGATAATACTCCGTCCTTGGTGTTTAAAGGTTTCTCTGAAATTGACGTTGGTGGCGTAATGGTTACTGCCTCCTCCGGACGAAACTTCGCTGTTAGCATGAAGAATGTCAAGAGTAAGAAGGCCACATCACACATAGCCGTCATATCCAGGGATACACTTTGACGTTTGGCTTTAACTTTTGGCATAACGATTAATTTTTGAAATTTTAAAAATTATTTTCAATTGGACTGGTCAACCCAGCTAATTGCTTCAAAAATTAACTGTGGTGTGCAGCGTAGTTTTGGTTTAATGATAAACCAATCTCGTCAATGCTATAAGTTAATTCATCAATACTTGAAGTAAAGAAGTTATAACCAATGATACAGATTGCAGAAGAACCAATACCTAAAGCAGTATTTACTAGTGCTTCAGAGATACCGTTTGCTAATGCTGTTGCATCTGTTGATCCTCCTGAATTACCTAAAGCGGCAAACGCCTTAATCATACCTACTACCGTTCCGAATAGACCGATCAAAGTTGATACTGATGCTAATGTTGCGATAATTGTAAGGTTTTTCTCTAAAATTGGTAATTCTAAAGAAGTAGCTTCTTCAACTTCCTTGCTAAGAGCAGCTAATTTTTGCTCCTTGTCCAAAGACTTGTCGCCCACTAATTGCTGATACTTTTTAACAGCAGCTAATGTAACGTTTCCTACGGAACCTTTTTGCTTTTCACAAGCCTTAATAGCTCCCTCAACATCGTCTTTGTCTAATGACGCCTGGATAGAACGAACGAATTCATCCACTTTACCAGTACCTTTAGCTTTACGAATTGTTAATAATCTTTCAATTGAAAATACAAGAGCGATTAAGAAACATGTCATTAAGAATGGTACTACAACTCCACCTTTATAAACGATACCGAAGTAATCTCCAGGTACTGGGTGATTGTTGTTGTCTCCTCCTTCAAAGTGAGATCCATCTCCAAAGTATAAATGGAATGTTGCCTCAGCGATGATAAATAACAATAAAATGATCACGCCGGAACTAATTCCGCCTGACTTTTTCTTGTCGTTCTTTGCAGCTGGCTTTGCAGCTGGCTTTGCTTGTTGTGTACTCATTTTTTTTGGTAATTTGGGGTTAATAATTATTTATTTTAAAAATTATTGTCCGCCCGCAAATATGATGGGTAGTTTTCATAGTTTTACCATCAACGCATGGGACGTATTCACAAATGTAATGTAATTCTTAATAATTTTACAACCCTACCAAAAGTTTTACAATAGCTTAAACAATTCTATACTGTTTTATCTTTGTACTTATTTAATATTTTCAGTATTTTTTTGCATAAATTAAGGTACTATTTTTAGAAAAAAAATTTTTCAAAAAAATTAAAAAAAATTATCTTTAAACCATGGATTCTCCCTATATCAAAAAAACACCTCGTGCATCCACCAGAAATACTGAGAATCTTTCTGTTGGTCAGGCCATAGATAAATTAATTTCCCTCTATAAATTAGAAGGGAAATTGAATGAGGTTGCCATTCAAGATGTTTGGGAAGACCTCCTTGGTAAACCCATCGCCCTAAGAACTACAGAAATTTTTATCAAGAAAAATATTTTGTTTTTAAAAATTGAATCAGCCCCTTTGAAAAATGAACTTTGGTTAGCTAAAGATAAATTATTGGAAAGGCTCAATCAAAAACTTGGTAATACATTATTAAAAGAAATTAAATTTATATGAGCATTATCCCCCCTTTCCTTCAAGCTGGAGACCAAGTACATCTTATCTCCCCCTCCTCCCCTTCCAATTCCTTAAATTGGCTGAAAGGTAAAGAGGTTCTTGAATCCTGGGGATTATCCACCTCCTTATCCCAAAATATAAATTTAACCCATAACGGTTTAGCTGGGACCGACGAACAAAGACTTGATGACCTTCAGGATGCTTTAGATAATCCAGACATTAAAGCTATTTTTCCCATTCGAGGAGGATATGGCCTAACGCGTATCATTGATTATATAGATTTTACGAAATTTATCGAAAAACCGAAATGGATCGTTGGTTTCTCTGATATTACCGCCTTACATCTCGCTTTAAGTACCTTAGATATCGCCTCCATTCACGGCCCAATGCCCAATAATTTTCTAGAAAATGGAAGTTCAAATAAACTAGATTTACTTAAAGGTCTTCTTTTCGGAAAGGCCCCAAACCTCCAACTTCCAGAACATTCTTTAAATAAAAAAGGAAAATTGGAAGGTAAAATTATTGGTGGAAACCTCTCCTTAATTACCCAAACCTTGGGAACTTCCTCCTTCCCAAATCCCGATAAAAAAATATTGTTTATTGAGGATGTGGGTGAAAAATACTACCATATCGATCGGATGATGGTTCAATTAAAACGTTCTGGTTTACTAGAATATATTCAAGGTATGATCGTAGGTCAATTTAGCGAATGTGAAGAAGCTAAATTAACCATCGGAATGGAACCTTATGAAATTATCGATTATCACCTGGAAGATTATTCCTTCCCAGTTTTTTATAATGCACCTATGGGACATGTTCCGACCAACCTTCCAATCTATCTTAATAAAGAGGTAACAATCTCTTCCAAAGGAATTATAAGAATGCAATAATTACCAGTTTTTTGATTCATTTTCATTTCTAATTTCATTATCAATTTCTTTATAGGCTTTTTATTCCCAATTATATTCTTTTGGGAAAAAATTCATGTTTATAAAAACCTATGGTTGTGCGGTACTAGGTATAAGTGCAACAATAATTACGATAGAAACGAATGTTATTCAAGGTTTAAATTGCCATTTAGTTGGACTTCCTGATTCAACAATTAAGGAGGCCATCCATCGCGTGGAATCTTCCATAAAATTATTAGGCTATTTTTTCCCCCGACAAAAGCTCATCATCAATCTTGCACCAGCAGATATTCGGAAGGAAGGTTCTGCTTATGACTTACCCATTGCATTGTCGGTAATATATGCCTCTGACCAAATAAAATTTCCAAATTTTGACGATTTTGTTATCATGGGAGAATTATCTCTTGACGGAATTCTTCGACCTATAAAAGGAGCTCTTCCGATTGCGATTGAAGCCAAAAAACAAGGATTTAAATCAATTATTCTACCCCTCGAAAATGCTCTTGAGGCCTCAGTAGTTAATGATATTCAAGTTTATGGGGTAAAAAACCTAAACGAAGCCATTCAATTTTTAGCAAAAAGAAGGGAATTACAACCCATTAAAGCTGATTTACAGAAGTTTTTTAATGATAAAAATAATACTTTTGATGTGGATTTTTCATCCGTCCAAGGACAAGAAGGTGTGAAAAGGGCTTTGGAGGTTGCAGCTGCTGGCGGCCATAATGTAATCATGATTGGTCCGCCTGGTGCTGGAAAAACCATGATGGCCAAAAGGTTGCCGAGTATACTCCCTCCGCTTACGCTTATGGAAGCCCTTGAAACCACCAAAATTCATTCAGTTGCAGGGAAACTTTCTCATAATAAAACCCTGATCGCTATCAGACCATTTAGAAATCCACACCATACCATTTCTAATGCTGCCTTAGTAGGAGGTGGTTCTAATCCCCAACCTGGAGAAATTTCACTGGCACATAATGGCATTCTTTTTTTGGATGAATTACCCGAATTTAATAGAATGGCATTAGAAGTTTTAAGACAGCCTCTTGAAGACCGAAAAGTTTTGATTTCCAGGGCAAAATGGGCGGTTGAATTTCCAGCAAATTTTATGCTCATCGCCTCCATGAATCCTTGTCCCTGCGGATATTTTAACCATCCAACCAAGGATTGCATTTGTAAACCCTCAACCGTCCAAAAATATTTAAATAAAATTTCTGGTCCACTATTAGACCGATTTGATATTCAAATTGAAATTCAACCTGTAAATTTTGAAGAAATGACTTCTCGAATTCACTATGAAGAAAGTTCAATAATCCGTGAAAGAGTGATTAATGCCCGGGAAATTCAAATTAATCGATTTAAAAATTATCCTCAAATCTTCCATAATTCCATGATGGGCTCGGAATTGGTAAAAGAATTTTGTGATTTATCTGAAAGTTGTCAGGCCCTTCTCAAGGTTGCCATGGAAAAATTAGAATTATCAGGTAGAGCTTATGATCGAATAATAAAGGTATCTCGCACGATTGCAGATTTGGATAATTCATCCGAAATCCAAGCCTTTCATGTAGCAGAAGCAATTAATTATCGAAATTTGGACCGTTCGGCTTGGGGAGTTTAATAATTTCCAATTTTTATTTATTTTTATCGAAATAAATAATAACCATGAAAAAATATTTCCTGATTTTCCTATGCCTAATCCTAAGTCGAATTGCAATAGCTCAAGAATTAGAGGGATTTAAAACCTTTTCTTCTTTAGAAGAACTTTTAGATTCATCTAATTTAAATGGTAAGCCAATATTTTTGGAGGCCTATTTGCCGGATTGTCCTCATTGCAAAGCTTTTATTCCTACTTTTAATGATCCTAAAGTAGTTGAATACTTAAAAACCATTAATGCTTATCAACTAAATATGGAAAATAGTGAGATTAGAAGTTATATTTTTTCTCTTAAATGGAATATTACCTCTACTCCAACTTTTATATTTTTAGATAAAGATGGAAATTTAATAAAAATCCTAAAGGCTCATTCAGATATTAATAATCCTGAGGAATTAATTAAAACCATAAAAGATGCCTTGGATCCAGAAAATAACCCAAAAGTTTTATTGGAAAAATTAAATAAGGGTAATTATAATGGAAATGATTTACTGAGGTTAGCCCAATATTCTAAATCTATAGCCGACACTTCGATTAATAATCAGGTAGTAAATATTATTTCACAAAAAATACCAAAGGAAAATTGGAACAATGTTGGTATGATAAAATTTATCAATGAATCTATGATTGAAGAAAATAATCCAATTTTCTATTATATGATTCATCATTTAGACCAATATTATTTAAAAGCAGATACCAATTCGATTCGTTATATTGTTGAAAACACCATAAATTCGAATTTATTCCGACCAAATAACCATTTATTATCTGAAGAAAGAATCCAGGAAATGCGCTTTGGCTTATCTGCAATAGGAATAAGTGATGAAGAAATTAAGGCAAGATTTATCTTGGTAGAGGTTGATAAATTATTTTATCAGGGGGAGATGGAAAAAGGAATAATGAAAATTAAGGAATTCTATAAAGGAGAGAGTATTCCAGAAAAGGAATTGGAGTTTTGGTGTAACAAAATTAAATTTTTTAATAAAGATATTGATTGTCCATTATAATTTTAATTCCTTTACCTCATAAATGGTTTAACTATGAAAATAAATTTCTTGACTAGGAGTTCAGTTCTTTTATTTGGCTTTATTTTCCTCACCAATTTTGTTTTTTACAAGGATGCAAATTGGACTTCGGTATTTATTAAAATATTAAACGAAGTAGATAATAATGCACAGGTTTATGAAACCTTAAAAAATTCAACCTCTCGTATTGGGCATCGGCTTACGGGAAGTGTAAATGGAGAAAAAGCGGAGGAGGATGCCTACCAATTATTGAAATCATATGGGTTTTCAAATGTGAAATTTCAGAATTTTGAAGTAGAAGCCTGGGCTAGGGATGAAGTAAGCTTATCAATTGCACCATTAAAATCTGATAATTATAAAGATCTTGAGGTTGTTTCTTTGGCAATGACCCCTGTAAAATCAGATATTGAAGGCGAAATCATCGATTTGGGGAATGGCCTGGAGGAAGATTTTGAAAGCCTAAAAAATAAAGTACCAGGGAAAATTGTCTTAATGAATATTGGATTATTAAATCCTAAAAAAGGAACAAGAAATTTACATCGTTCTGAAAAAACAGCCATTGCAATAGAGCATGGTGCCCTTGGCGTAATATTTGTTAATACCGTAAAAGGAAATGTATTATTAACTGGTACGGCTTCAGTAACATCCAATTTAATCGAAATTCCCGCAGTATGTATTTCTTATGAAAATGGGGAAGAATTAAGAGATTGGATGAAAGAACAAGCAAATTTACAGGCTGAGATTCATATGCGAAATACGAGTGGCCTTATCAAGGCCAGGAATGTGATTGCAACATTGGAGGGAAAAGATTCAAAATTAAAAAATGAGAAAATTATAATAGGAGGACATTTAGATTCTTGGGATTTGGCTCAGGGGGCAATTGATAATGGGATAGGTTCATATTCCATAATAGACATTGCAAGGACCTTCAAGGCTTTAAATTTAGAAACAAAAAGAAGTATTGAATTTGTACTTTTCATGGGAGAGGAAGAAGGATTGTTGGGGTCAAAGGCTTATGCGAAGGAAATGATAGAAAAGGGAGAGGAAAATCAGGTAGTATACATGATTAATCTAGATATGACCAATAATGTTAATGGATTTAATGCGGGAGGTAGACCTGAAATGGAAAATATAATTAGAGAAATTGGGAATACGATACAATCAATAGACAAAAATTTTGAAAATAATTTTGCCAACGCTGCTGGTTTGCATTCGGATCATCAAACCTTTTTAATGGAAGGAATTCCAGCTGGTTGGCCTATGGGAAAATTAGAACCAAATGTAGGAAACTGTTATCATGCAAATTGTGATTCTTTTGATTTAGTAGATAAAAAAGAATTAGAAAAAAATGTAAAATATACGGCAATGTATCTATTTGCATTATCCAATTTGGATAATTTTCCTGCTAAAAAATTAAATTTTTCAGAAACCCGAGAATTCTTCATCAAACAGAACCTAAAACGAGAATTAGAATTAGGAAATGAATGGAAATGGGAATAAATTTGAATAATAATTTTACAATATGTAATTTTATGTAAACTATGATTGAATCAAATCCTTTTTTTGCACATAATATGGAAATTGTCCCAGAATCTTCATTTAAATCAATAATTAAAGTTATCGGAGTTGGAGGTGGTGGATCCAATGCTGTAAGACATATGTCTACCTTGGATATTAAAGGTGCAGATTTAATCGTATGTAATACGGATTCTCAGGCTTTAGCATCTAATCCTGTAACGAATAAAATCAAATTAGGAGAGCAAGGATTAGGAGCCGGAACAGATCCAGAGGTTGGGAAAAAAGCAGCTATTCAAAGCAAAGAAAAAATTGAGGCAATCATGACGGAGGAAACTCAAATGGTTTTCTTAACAGCTGGTATGGGAGGAGGAACAGGAACAGGTGCAGCTCCGGTTATTGCAGAAATTGCAGCAAATAGAGGAATGTTAACGGTGGCAGTTGTTACCGCTCCCTATACCTGGGAAGGATCAGATAAAATTCAATTTGCAAGAAATGGTATTGAAGAATTAAAGAAATATTCAGATACCGTATTGGTTGTATTAAATGATAAATTAGCGCAATTATATGAAGATTTACCTGTTTTACAGGCCTTTCAAAAAGCAGATGATGTTTTGGCTAAGGCGGTAAAATCTGTGGTAGATGTAATTGCTAAACCGGGTAATATCAATACGGACTTTATGGATGTAAAAAAAGTATTGACAAAGGCGGGGCAAGCTCTCATGTCTTCTGCAACCGGCTCTGGCTCGGATAGAGCATTAAGTGCAATCTCTCAGGCTTTAGATTCTCCGCTATTAAATTCCCAAGAAATTAAAGGAGCAAAAAGAATATTAATTACCGTTTCAACCTCTACGAATAATTCCTTGAGAATGTCGGAACAAAATATCATTATTGATTATGTAATGAAACGTGTAAATGCTCAAGCAAATATGGTAAAATTCGGATTTTCAAGTGATGAAAGTCTGGGCGAAGATCTATATCTAACCATCATTGCAGCGGGCTTCGAAAATGAATTCAATACCTATGATTTATTCTTCCCTAATTCAAATAATTCATGGGGACAGGAAATTTCTGAGGAGATTTTATATGGAGGTTCCGACAAAACCACTACGGAATCTGATGAGACCAAATTTGCAAAAATGGTGGATGCTTATTTCAATAATTCAATTTTAGATAATGAAATAACTATTCCTACGTTCCAGAGAAATAAGATTGATTTGGTAGATATTACTCGTTTACCAAAGGATAAATGGAAAATATCTGAAATTTAATTTGAATTGAATTTTTCTATTATTGAAGCCGCGCTTTTAAGGATTGATAAATCTGAATAAAATATCCCATATTCAGGTACTTCTTTGATTCCTCCCATTGAAATTTTGGAATTTCTAAAGACCATATTGGAATCCCTTGTTAATTTACCACTCATATGGACTGCATCCACCCCAATTTTTAATAATTCAAGAATATTATTTGGATTAACACCACTTCCAGCCATAATTTGAATTTCCCTTCCTGGAAGATTCACCCAATTTTTTATATTTTTTAATCCTTCCATAGCTGTATTGAGTTTGCCGGAAGTCAAAATCCTATGAAAACCCATATTTTGTAATTCCATGATTACCTTTTCCGTATGGATAGTCATATCAATTGCCCGATGAAATGTCCATTCAACCTTATTTGAAAGACTTAGCAATTCATTTAAAAATTCATGGTCAATTTTACCCGAAGGTTTTAAGGCTCCAGTTACAATTCCTGAAATATTTGATTTTAATAAGGCTTCTAATTCCTTTAACATCGTATATTTCTCAAAATTCGAATAGCAAAAATCTCCCCCTCTCGGACGCAACATAGCATGGATAGGGATTGTAGTGCGGTCTTTTATGGCCTGAATCATACCTTGACTAGGGGTGCAGCCCCCTTCAAAAAGAGAACTACATAATTCAATTCTATCTGCACCAACTAAGTCTGCATTTATCGCTGATTCTAAAGAATATACATTTATTTCTAAAGCCTTTTTCATTCCTAAAAATAGATGAATTATGTGTAAATATAAATTTTCTGAAAAATTATTTTCGAATACTTTTTTAATATCAAATTTATTTTACTTTTGCATTATCGTTTGACTAAAAATAACTAAAAAATAATTTCAATTATATGTATTGGACACTAGAACTAGCTTCTTATTTAGAAGATGCACCATGGCCTGCTACTAAGGACGAATTAATTGATTTCGCAATTCGTACTGGGGCTCCATTAGAGGTGGTAGAAAATTTAAATGAATTAGAGGATGATGGCCACCCTTTTGAATCTATCGAAGAAATTTGGCCGGATTATCCTACCAA
>CAZVFE010000057.1:0-10798 GCA_964626405.1 uncultured Cytophagales bacterium
CTCTTCACTATTCACTAAAAGTCCTCATCCATAGAGAATCCCATTGATTCTCTGTCAGACGTAACTCCTGATTTTTGATATTCTGCAACGCGCTTTTCGAAGAAATTTGTTTTTCCTTGTAATGAAATTAATTCCATGAAATCAAATGGATTCTTCGCACCATAATGCTTTTTGCAACCTAATGCATCTAATAATCTATCAGCAACAAATTCAATATACTGACACATTAATTCAGCATTCATACCAATTAATGAAACTGGTAGAGCGTCTGTAACAAATTCTTTTTCAATTTCTACAGCATTAAGGATAATATCTTTAATTCTTTCCTCAGAAATCTTATTTTTTAAGTGATCATTGTATAATAAACAGGCAAAGTCGCAATGCAAACCTTCATCTCTTGAGATTAATTCATTAGAGAAGGATAAACCTGGCATTAAACCTCTTTTCTTCAACCAGAAAATTGAACAGAATGAACCAGAAAAGAAAATTCCTTCAACAGCAGCAAATGCAATTAATCTTTCAGTGAAATTTTCACTTTCAATCCATTTTAAAGCCCAATCAGCTTTTTTCTTTACACAATCAATCGTATCAATTGCGTTTAATAAACGATTTTTTTCCTTTGGATCTCCAATATAGGTGTCAATCAATAAAGAATAGGTTTCTGAATGGATATTTTCCATCATAATTTGGAATCCATAGAAACATTTTGCTTCAGCATATTGAACCTCACTTAAGAAATTTACCGCTAAGTTTTCATTTACAATCCCGTCTGAAGCTGCAAAAAATGCCAAAACGTGTGAAATAAAATGACGTTCACCATCATTTAATTTCTTCCAATCAGTAAGATCTTGAGATAAATCTATCTCCTCAGCAGTCCAAAAAGAAGCCTCAGCTTTTTTATAAAACTGCCAAATATCATCATGTTCAATTGGGAATAGTACGAATCGGTTTGGGTCTTCAATTAATAACGGTTCTGTAACTGTTTGCGACATAACTTTTAAGATTTTATTGGGATAATAAATTGATTGTCTAAAATACTAATAGATGCTCAAAATTAAAAATTAAATCAACATTAAATTCTAATTTTTCTTGCAATATTTTATACTAAATTCAAGCTAAATTGTTTTAAGATTTCTTGAGAAAATTTTCAATCATAGAATAGATGACGGTATAGACCTTTTTTAGTTCTTCATTAGAAATAATATAGGGTGGTAATAAATAAATGGTATTACCTAATGGTCTAATCAAAACTCCATTTTTCAAACAAAAATTATAAGCAATATCTCGTATTGGATTTAAATAATTTGAATCCAATTCATTCATTATCTCAAAGGCAATTATCGTGCCCTTGATTCTTACATTTTGGATATTTGAATAAGAAGATAATTTTTCTTTTTCTTGAATATGAAATTCATGGATCCGTTGAATATTCGCCATCGTTTCAGGCCTCTCCATTAAATCTAAACTTGCCAATGCTGCTGCACAGGTTAATGGATTCCCTGAAAAAGAATGTGAATGGAAAAAAGTTTTTCTTCTATCTTCAGACAAAAATGAATCATAAATTTTGTCTTGACAAAGGGTGAGCCCCATCGCCATTACCCCTCCCGTTAATCCCTTGGATAAACACATTATATCCGGTTTGGTTTCTATATAATCAGAAGCAAAAAACTTTCCTAACCTTCCAAAACCCGTCATGATTTCATCAGCGATTGTTAATAAGCCATATTTTTTTGCAATCGTTAAATACTCCTCTAAGGCTTTTTCTGAATACATATTCATTCCACCAGCACCCTGTACCAATGGTTCATATATAAATGCTGCATAAGAATCATCCTTGGAAAGAATTTCTTCCATTTTTTTGGCACAATCTCCTTCCTTGGAAGGGTCAGGCAGAAATTCTACTTCAAATAAAAAATCTTCAAATGGAGCATTAAAACTTGAAGGAGTACCTAAACTCATGGCTCCAAATGTATCTCCATGATAAGAATGTTCAAAAGCCAATATTTTTTTCTTGGTTGAAATACCTTTATTAAAAAAATATTGAAGCGCCATTTTAATCGCAACCTCAATTGCTGTACTTCCATTATCCGAATAAAAAACTTTCTGATAATAGTCGTTCGTTTTTCCTAATATTCTCTCCGCCAATTCAATTGCAGGGGGATGCGTAAATCCAGCAAATATCACATGCTCCAATTCTTTTGCCTGTTCCGCAATTTTTTGATTAATATAAGCATTAGAATGGCCATGCAAATTTACCCACCAAGAAGAAATGGCATCAATGATGGACTCTCCATTTTCATCAATTAAATTTACTCCTTGTCCTTTTACAATGGCAATGGAATAAGGGTCAATTTGATGTTGAGTAAATGGATGCCAAATTACTTTTTTGTCTCTATTGGAATAGGATTCTTTCGACTTTCCCTGCATATTCTTCTATCTTTTCTGTATTAAATTCTTCCTCTTCGTTTATTCTTAGGATAAGGGGTAATTCTGTATAATTTAAAATGAATTTTTCTCCGGAAGAATTTTCCTTGCCATTTATTATTAATCCTAAAATATGGATATTCTCCCTTTTCAATAATTCATAACTTAAAAGGGTATGGTTGATACTTCCTAAATAATTTCTACTAACCAATACAACTGGTAGATTTAATTTTTTAATTAAATCTAAATTCGTTTCAGAATCATTTAAAGGCACCATAATTCCTCCTGCTAATTCAACTATCGTGGCTCTGTTAGATTCAGGTAAAATAAAATTGTTTAATTCTATTTTTCTGTTTTCTAATTCTGCAGCAGTATGTGGAGATAATGGATTAATGAAATTATAGCTTGATTCAAAAAATTCTCCCTCTGTTTTTCCAACTAATTTTCCAACATTAATCGTATCTGAATCATCCAAATTCCCTGATTGAACCGGCTTCCAATAATTAGAATTCAAGGCCTTTACCAAAATGGAAGAAGCAATTGTCTTTCCAATTTCAGTTCCTATTCCTGCAACTATAAATCCTTTAAATTTCATTTTCTAATTGGGTAATTAAATTTTTCAAGTCCTTTTTATCATGATTTGCTTTTAGACAAATTCTGATTCTCTCCATCCCTTTAGGAACTGTTGGATAAACAATTGGTTTTACTATAAATCCATTTTTTTGCGCAATTTCTGCTTTTTTTCTCACATTTTCATTTCCCGGACAAACATAAGATTGAATGGCAGAATTCGATTTTAACCAATATTTCTTTTGAATATTTGATTTGAAAAACGCAATATTATCAAATAATTTTTTTCTATTCTCCCTAAGTTTTGGTAATAATTCCAAAGTAAATAATAAGGATTGTACAGATTTAGGAGATAAAGAAGTACTATAAATCAAAGATCTGGAAAAATTTATTAAATAAGATTTGATAATCTGATTCGTCAAGACAATTGCTCCATGGTTTCCCCAAGCTTTTCCAAAAGTAATTATTCGAACAAAAATTTCTTTTTCAATATTTAGGTCTACTGCTAAACCTTCTCCGTTTGGGCCATATACCCCACCGCTATGGGCTTCATCTAAAATGATAGCAGCATCAAATTTTTTGGAAATTTCCACAATTTCTTTGAGGGGGGCATGATCTCCATCCATGGAATATAAGGCTTCGATTATAATCCAAATCTTTTTTCCAAGGGGGATAGATTTTAATTTTTCATTTAAATCTTCTAGATCATTATGCTTAAAAATTATTTTATTTGCCTTGGAAAGGGATATTCCATCTATGATGGAAGCATGATTTAATTCATCTGATAATATATAATCCTCTTTATTACATAAGGCTTGGATGACCCCAATATTTGCGGCATAACCACTGTTAAATAAAAGTCCGGATTCAGAATGATGAAATTTCGCAGCTAATTTCTCAAATTCCTCATGAATAGGATGATTCCCAGAAAGTAAACGAGATCCAGAAGAACCGTAACTATAATCTTGATTAATTTCTTTGAATTTAGTTTGAATTAATTCTGTCTCAATTAAAGATAAATAATCATTGGAAGTAAAATCAACCCCATGGTTGTGAATTTCCATAGTCCGTAATAAACCATCAGAATTTCTTTTCTCCAATATCAATCTGAAATCTTCAATTCGCTCCTTCATATCTACAAAATTAATCAAATGGGATTAATACTTGGTTAATTTATCAATTACTTGGATAAAAATTTATTCAAAAACTTGACAAATTCATATTTTGGCAGTAAACTTGTAGAATATTCCCCATCGGAATTATTCCACAATTATTTATTATACAAAAAAATTTCTAATATTTTCTCGAATTAAATACTAAATCCAGAAAGGAATTAGAAGCCTAATTAAAGTATTTTATTATCCTAAAACTTAATGGAAAAAAAATCAACAAGACCTAGAAAGGGCAGTGAAGAAAAAGAAATTCAAGATGCTCCAAAACCCAAAAGAGCGAGAATAAAACGTGCAACTAAAGAGGATTCCTCTGAAGAATTGAGTTTTGGTGCCAATAATTCTGAAGAAAATACTCAGGAAGTAGATAATAGTCCAATCATCCAAGATGATGCTCCAATAGATTTTGATGGCATTGAAGTAGAGGAAGAATTTGTAGATACTTCATTTATCACTGATGAAGAACCTGAACAAGGTGAGGCTGTAAAGAAAACGGAAAAAAAGGAAGTTTCTACGAAAGAGAAGAAGAATAATTATAATTCAGTAATTAAGGAATTAGATGGATTAATTGAAAATCAAGGTGTTTTAGAAATTATGCAAGAAGGAGGATATGGCTTTATGCGTTCCCCTGATTATAATTATTTAGCATCTCCAGATGATATTTATGTTTCACCTGCACAAATTAAAATGTTTGGATTAAAAACAGGTGATACAATTAAAGGAACAATTCGTCCACCCAAAGAAGGAGAGAAATATTTTGCTTTATTAAAAGTAGAATCTGTGAATGGTAAGACTACCGATGAAATTCGTGATAGAATTAATTTTGAGTATCTAACCCCATTATTTCCTGAAGAAAAATTAAATCTTTTTACTAGACCTTCTAATTATTCTACAAGAGTTTTAGATTTGTTTGCTCCAATTGGTAAGGGACAAAGAGGAATGATTGTAGCCCAGCCGAAAACAGGTAAAACGGTTTTATTGAAAGATATTGCTAATGCAATTTCTGAAAATCATCCAGAGGTTTATTTAATTATTTTATTGATAGATGAGCGTCCGGAAGAGGTTACAGATATGCAACGTTCTGTAAGAGCGGAGGTTATTTCTTCAACTTTTGATGAACAAGCTGAAAGACATGTGAAGGTTTCAAGCATGGTTTTAGAAAAAGCTAAGAGAATGGTTGAATCTGGGCATGATGTAGTTATTTTATTGGATTCTATCACTCGTTTAGCCAGAGCGTATAATACTGTTGTTCCATCTTCGGGTAAGATATTATCTGGAGGTGTGGATGCAAATGCTCTTCATAAACCAAAAAGATTCTTTGGAGCGGCAAGAAATGTAGAAAATGGAGGATCTTTAACCATTATTGCTACAGCCTTGATAGAAACTGGTTCTAAAATGGACGAAGTTATCTTTGAGGAATTCAAAGGTACAGGTAATATGGAACTTCAATTGGATAGAAAACTTTCCAATAAGCGTGTATATCCTGCTATTGATGTAATGGCATCTGGAACCCGAAGAGAAGATTTATTGATGGATCCTGCTGCATTACAACGTGTTTGGATTTTAAGAAAACATATGGCTGATATGACTTCCGTTGAATCGATGGAATTCTTGTTACAGCAAATGAATGGTACAAAATCAAATGAGGAATTCTTGGCTTCAATGAATCGTTAAGCCAGGCTAGATTCTATAATTTTTAAGGCTTGTTCTATTTCTTGTTTTTGAATTACAAGAGGTGGGGCAAGCCTAATTTTATTTCCATGGGTAGGTTTAGCAAGTAGGCCTTTTCCCATCCATTTTACACAAAGATCCCAAGCGTAGCCATCCTCTTCACTGGTATTAAATTCCATTGCACAAAATAAACCTATACCTCTCACTTCTTTGATTATGGAATATTTATTTTGAATTTTTTTCAATTCATCTAAAAAATAATTTCCCATAATCTGGGAATTTTCTATCATTTTTTCAGATTCTAATACTTCCAATGCCGTGATTGCCACAGCCGCAGCCAAAGGATTTCCCCCATAGGTAGAACCATGTTGCCCTGGTTTTAAGGTATTCATGATTTCATTTGAGCTTAATACTGCTGAAACAGGAATAAACCCTCCTGATAATGCTTTACCCAATAAAACCATATCGGGTTTTACGTTCTCATGATCACAAGCCAACCACTTGCCGGTTCTGCCTAATCCAGATTGAATCTCATCTGCAATAAATAATACCTGATATTTTGAGCATAATTCTCTTACCCCTTTCAAATATCCCTTTTGAGGGATGATAATTCCAGCCTCCCCTTGGATTGGCTCCACCATAAAAGCTGCAATATTACTATTTGCTTTTAGGGCCTCCTCCAATGCTTCTAAATCATTGTATTCAATTAAACTGAATCCAGGAGTATAGGGGCCAAAATTAGTGTAAGACTCTGGATCGGTTGAGGAGGATACTGCTGAAATAGTTCTTCCCCAAAAATTCTTTTTAGCAAATAAAATTTCTGCTTGATTAGGGGGGACGCCTTTAATTTCATAAGCCCATTTCCTGGCTAACTTAATCGCAGATTCACCTGCTTCTACCCCAGTATTCATTAATAAGGCTTTTTCGTAACCAAATTTATGGCATAGTTTTTCCTCTAATAAACCTAGTTGGTCATTATAAAAGGCCCGCGATGTTAATGTGAGTTTTTGTGCTTGCTGGGTTAGGCTAAATAAAATTTTGGGATGTACATGTCCTTGGTTTACCGCGCCATAGGCAGACAGAAAATCCAAGTATTTTTTTTCATGTACATCCCAAACAAATACTCCTTCACCTTTCGTTAATACCACCGGTAAAGGGTGGTAATTATGCGCTCCAAATTGGTCCTCCAGGCGAATGAAGTCCTTCATATTATTTTACAATAAACGAACCTGTTCCAATTGTGAATCCTTCAGAATATAATTCAATAGCATAAGTGCCTGCGGCATACATTCCACCTTTATTGAAAGAAATTGAAACAGACGGCTCATCCTTAGTATATTTTGCATTTACCGTAGCAGTATAAATCGTTTCTTTTCCATTTAATAAGAAATTGCCTGAACCAGCAGCATTATCTGCAATAATAGAACCAGATGGGTCTAAAATTCTTAAATAGATTTTCTTATTTTCCAATTTGGTAATTGGGTTTTTCGCTAAATTAAAACTAACACGAATAGACTCAATTCTTTTTGATCTAAACGGTGCTTTAACATCCGCTTTCCCCTTAGAATTGATAGCCGAAACCTGTAAATTAATTGCCTTTAATTGAGCTCCAATTTTTACTGTATTCGTTAATTCTTGGTTTTCAACCTGAGTCTTTTCTAAGTTCTGAGATAAATTAGCATTGTCTGATTTCAAATTTGTATTCTCAGAATTTAAATTCTCATTTTTTGAAGTTAAAACTTGGTTGTTCTCAGTAAGAATTCCATTTTCTTTCTTCAATTCTTCAATTAAAGCATCTTTTTCTGTAAGAATAGACTCATACTCAGCAATCTTACTTTTCATGCTTAAGTTACCAGCTAATAAGCTTTTCTTATCTTTTTCTAACTGTGCTTTTACTGCCATTAAGTCTTCAACTTCACCTCCTAAAGATTGAATTTCAGCAATTTTAGCGTCTAATTGCGCAGAGATAGAATCTAGTTTAACAGTAGTTTCTGAAAGTTCTATTACAGTCTTTTCAAGTTCTAATTCTTTTTCATTGTTAGATTGTACTGATCTAAAATATAAAACAGCAAGAATCGCTGCAATTGCAGCTAAGGCGATTAATCCAACTTTTGAATTTTTGTTTTGATTTTCCATTAACTTTTTTTGTAATTATTTGTTTTTAATCTATTTTGAAGTGCAAAACTATAAAAAAATATCCATTTATCTTAATAATCAAGGAATTATCCTAATTTTGCCTAAGTTATGAATCAGAATAAATTCGATTTTTTAGTAATTGGTTCAGGAATTGCCGGACTTTCCTACACGATAAAATTAGCGGAATATTACAAAAATATTTCTCAAAACGTTCGCATAGGGTTAATTACTAAAACTCGTCCGGATGAAACCAATACAAAATATGCCCAAGGTGGAATTGCTGCTGTTTGGGAAAATCAGGATTCATTTGATAAGCATATTCAAGACACAATGATCGCAGGAGGAGGGAAGTCTGATCCTAAAATTGTAGAAATTGTTGTTAAGGAAGGGCCAGATAGATTAAAAGAATTAATTGCCTATGGTACCAATTTTGATAAAAAAGAAGATGGTAGCTTTGATTTAGTAAAAGAAGGAGGGCATTCCGATAAAAGAATTCTGCATTCCAAAGATTCAACTGGAAATGAAATAGAAAGAACCCTGTTGAATAAAATCAAATCCTATAATTCAATCGAAATTTTAAAACATTATTTTGCAGTAGATTTGATTACCCAACACCATCTAGGTGAAAAAATAACAAAGGATACTCCCGGAAAAAAATGTTTTGGAGCCTATGTTCTGAATATCCGTGAAAATAAAATTGAAACTATCCTTTCAAAAATTACCCTCCTAGCAACAGGTGGAATCGGACAAGTTTATCAATCTACTACCAATCCTACTATTGCCACAGGAGATGGAATAGCCATGGCATATAGGGCTAAAGCTCTGGTAAAGGATATGGAATTCATACAATTTCATCCTACTTCCCTTTATAATCCAGGAAAAAAACCTTCATTTCTGATTTCAGAGGCAGTAAGAGGACATGGTGGAATCCTCAAAGACCTTCAGGGCAAAAGCTTTATGGAAAAATATGATTCCAGAAAATCACTTGCTCCTAGAGACATTGTAGCACGCGCTATTGACTCAGAAATGAAAAAACAAGGGTCAGATTTTGTTTATTTAGATGTCACATCTCTTTCTAAAGAAGAAATGCTCAATTATTTTCCAATGATTTATAATCATTGTATGAAAAATTTGAATTTAGATATCGCCAAAGATTTTATTCCTGTAGTTCCTGCCCAACATTATTTATGCGGAGGCATCGCTGTGGATGAATGGTCTAGAACGAATATAGAACATCTATATGCGGTTGGAGAATGTGCCTGCACTGGCCTGCATGGAGCGAATAGATTAGCCTCTAATTCATTATTGGAAGCTGTTGTATTCGCAAATAGAGCTTTTGAAAAATCAATTGAAGAATTTCCAACTACTCAAATCCAAACTGGTGTTCCTGATTGGAATGATGAGGGTACCAAACTTCCAGATGAACTCATTTTAGTTACGGAAATCGCTCATGAACTAGAATCAATTATGAGTAATTATGTGGGAATTGTCCGCTCAAACCGTCGTTTGAAAAGAGCAATAGATCGCCTTGAACTAATTTTTCTTGAACACGAAGAATTATATAAACAATCTAAAATTACTGTTCCCCTTTGTGAACTAAGAAATATGATTAATGTGGCCTATTTAATCATCAAACAAGCCATGCAACAAACAGAAAACGTAGGATTACATTATAATATTGACCTAGATCATAAATAATCTTTTAGATAAGCGACTAAAACGTCTAAGCCTTTTCTAAAATGCTGATTATTCATCACAATTAAATCAGAATGCATTTTATGGGGACGAATATATTCATTATACGTTGGGGTGACATGGTTTTCCCATCGGTATAAAACATCATTAATATCATATCCTCTTTCAACAGCGTCGCGTTGGATTCTTCGATTTAATTTTATTTCATCAGTTGCATCAATGAATATTTTTAAATCAATTAAATCTGAGACTTCCGGGAAATGAAATACAAAAATTCCTTCAACAACAATGATTTTAGTTGGTTCAATGATAATATCTTTGGGAATTACATCCTTTTTATTGAAGGTATATTCTTTTAAAACGAGTTTTTCCCCTTGAATTAATTTTTGAATATCCTTTGAAAATTTTCTGTGGTTGATGGCAGAAGGTAAATCAAAATTTTCAATACCATTGACATCCTTTGTTTGTTCTTCAATCGGTTTATAATAATTATCCTGAGAGACCAAAGAGATTTCCCCTTCCATAAATCGCTCGAATAATTCTTTTAAAAATAAGGTTTTACCAGAGGCGCTACCTCCGGTTATTCCAATGATAAAGGGTTTGTTTGATGATGCCAACGCTAAAAGTTTTTTCGGAATAATAAATAAGGAGCTTCTTTTTCCTGCTCCCTTTCAACCAATTCAAAGCCAAATTTAATAAATTGATTGAATAATTCATCCTCGAAATATAAAGGGAAGCCACATTCTTTATGGAATTCCCTTTTTTCTACCGACAAATTTTCTTCTAAAAGAAAATAAGTCCCCAATTTTATTCTATTGGATAATTTTTTTAAGATGATTTCAGGATTTTTAAATTCATGCCAAGAATTAAAACAAAGAATCCAATCAATTTCCTCCAAAATTCTTTCATCGAAATTTTCAACTTTTTCCTGAATAATATTTATTTCGGTAATAAAAGGATTTAAATAATATTTTTTAAAATAATTTATTCCCTCATTTACATCATTTTCATTCAATACCTCTGGATTTTCGTCTATTAAATAAATTTTTTCTGCTGGATTTTCGTACAAGATTTTCACTTCCCACCATGCTGCGCCTGCTCCTAATGAAAGGAGATTGTCCGTCGGTTTCCAT
>CAZVFE010000058.1:0-10285 GCA_964626405.1 uncultured Cytophagales bacterium
ATGAAAAAAGGTTTTTGGTTCGGTTTTATCTTATTTAATTCAATTATTCTGATTTATCTCTTGAAGTTTTCAAGACTTGATCAAATTATTTTAATAAATCAAACCCATTCCGCATTCGGAGATTCAATTTTCGTTTTACTGTCATTCCTAGCAGAAATTCTAATCCCCATCCTCCTAGCTATCTTTGTTTTTATTAAAAAACGATCCGATTTTTACGTTCTTCTCCTCTCTTATTTTATCGTAACGATCGTCGTTCAACTTTTAAAACATCAGATATTTCCCGATTATGCCCGACCAATCAGCTATTTTGCCGATCAAAATATCAATTTTTACACAATCAAAGGATTAATCATTCACCAAAGAAATTCCTTCCCTTCCGGACATACCGCAACTGCCTGGTGGATTGCCTTTTGGCTCGTCAGACTTTTTGCAAAAAATAATAAACAAGCTATTCTTTTCTCCTCTTTTGGTTTCGGAGTAGCTCTTTCAAGAGTCTATTTACTACAACATTTTCCGGTAGATACCCTTTTCGGTGGATTAATCGGTACCGTTTTAACTTACCTATGCGTTTTCTTCTATACCAAAATATATGTTAAGAATTTGGATCAATAATAACCCCCTTAAATTTTGGCTTCTTTCAAGTCTCCTGCTTTTTATATTGCCTTTGGGGTCCGGACATCTTTTTGACTGGGATGAAATTAATTTCGCTGAAAATGCAAGAGAAATGGTTCTCTCAAAAAACTTCCTTGCCGTACAATTAAATTTTGAACCCTTCTTTGAAAAACCCCCACTTTTTATTTGGTTACAAGCCTTATCTTTTAGTCTCCTAAAAACCTTTCAAAATATTCCACTTACGAGTATGGAATTCGCCGCTCGTTTGCCCAATGCGATTATTGGCTCTATCTCTATCCTTAGCCTTTATTCCATCGGTAAAAAAATCTATAATCAGAATTTTGGACATTGGTGGGCCTTTGCCTATTTAGTTTCTCTTGCCCCACATATTTATGCAAGTTCAGGTATCATTGACCCCACCTTCAATCTATTTATATTCCTCGCAATTTTCTTTACTTGGAAATCAATTCAATTAAAACCATTTTTATATTCCATTATAGCCTCCATTTTCCTGGGATTTGCCATGCTTACAAAAGGCCCCGTTGCCCTTTTGATTTGGGGTTTAACCTGCCTTTTTTATTTAATTTTTAGGAAATCTTCCATCCCCAACCTTACAAAAGCATTGATAAATGGAATTGGTATATTCATTTTTTCTTCCTTGATTTTTCTCTCTTGGTATTTTGCCCTTTCCCTTGAATATGGCTGGGGAATTTTTTCAGAATTTATCCAATACCAAATTCGTTTACTTACCACTGGAGATGCCGGCCATGGTCAACCTTTTTATTATCATTTTATCATTCTTCTCCTAGTCGTATTTCCTATTTCAGGTTTTGCCTTTCCAGAATTATTTCGATTTAAAAAAATCAAGTCTCTAGAAACTTATCCAGAACCAGATTTTGAAGCCTTGATGCGAATTCTTTTCTGGACTGTTCTGATTTTATTTTCTTTAGTCAAAACTAAAATTATTCATTATTCTTCCATGTGTTGGATACCCATGACCTTCATCGGAGCTAAAATTTTATATGATTACCAAAATAAAGGATGGCGTTTTTCGGTTATGGACCGCATAATTTTAGGAATTTTAGGGAATTGTATTGGAATCGTTTTTCTTTTAGTCCCTTATATAGGAAGAAATAGTTTTGAAATTATTCCTTTTATTCAAGATAAATTTGCCCAAGGAAATTTACAAGCTCCAGTAGAATGGCCTGTTTTAACCTATGCAATCGGCGCCTTATTAGTAATTTTTACCAATTATTGGGTTTGGATAAAAATAAACCGCGGCGTTCAAGGAATCATTAATTATTTCGTTGTCTTTATTGGAATTACAGTCTTTGTTTCTACGAGCCTACTTCCTCGAGTGGAAGGATATACCCAAAGAACCTTAATCGATTTTTGTGAGGCAAAGGCTTTTCAAGATGTCTATGTTGAAACAATTGGTTTTAAATCCTATGCCCATTATCTCTATTTTGAAAAACAGAAAAAATCGATTGATGCGGAATCATTGTTAAATGCAAAAAAATTAGATAAACCCGCATTTTTTATCATGAAAAATACAGTAGAGGATAAATATCGCTATCATCCTAATTTGATTTTTATTAAAGAAGAAAATGGTTTTCTATTTTACAAGAAAAAATAATTAAAAGAAAAAGGAAGCTTCTTGCTTTGCATTTTCATCAGAATCTGATCCATGAATTGCATTGGAAGTAAGACTTCTCGCAAATCGTTTTCGGATAGTTCCTTCCTCTGCCTTTTCAGGATTCGTATTGCCGATTAATTTTCTAAAATCTTCAATGGCATTTTCCTTTTCTAAAATCATTGGAATGATTTCCCCGGAGGTCATATACGCAATTAGCCTTTCAAAAAATTCTTTCCCTTCATGTACCGCATAAAATTGTTTTGCTTGATTAGTGGAAAGTTTCACCTTTTTTAAATCAATAATTTTAAATCCTGCTTTTTCAATTTGTTCAATGATTGGTCCGGTATATCCATCAATTATGGCATCGGGCTTAATCATTGTAAATGTTCTATTTCCCATGATAAATTTCTAATTATGCTAATTTATGTTAAACGAATTAGAATTCACAATATTTGATTATCTTTGTGGTTTAATTTTATAAGGTAAATTATCTGAAAATGAATCTTAGCCTAAGGCAATCAGGTTTACAATTTGAAAAAAATCAATCCGTATTAATTCTTGCTCATCATAGTCCGGATGGGGATGCAATTGGTTCCATCCTTTCTTGTGGATTATTTCTAAGAAAAAAGGGATTGAGGGTTCAAATGGTATCCCCGTCTGCGGTTCCAGAATACTTGAAATTCCCTCAAAATGTAGACGAAATTCTTAATTTTGAGACGGATTCCTCAAAAATTCAATGGGAAGGGTTAGATTATATATTTTGCTTAGATTTTTCCCATTTAAAAAGATCTGAGGCAATGCAAGATTTAATTCGTAGTTCAACTGCTAAAAAAATCTGTATTGATCACCATCAGCATCCTGAAAATTTTGCAGATTATTATTATCATGATGAAACCGCCGCAGCAACTTGCGAGTTGATTTTTCGTTGGATAAGTGATTTAGGTGAAAAAGATCAAATAGACCAATCCATTGCTGAGCCTTTATATTTAGGCATCATGACGGATACCGGTTCATTCAGACATCCTTCTACCACTGCAGGAATCCATAAAATTGCTGCGGAATTAATTGAAACAGGAATTGATTTTAATAGGATTCATCGAAAAATAGAGGATTCATCTAGTTTTGAAAGCTTGAAATTTTTGGGAGATACGCTTTATAACCATTTACATATTTTGCCTGAATATAAACTTTCGGTCATATTATTAAGCTATGAGAGACAGCAAAAATATGGTTTAAAACCCGGCGATACCGAAGGCTTAGTAAATTATGGATTGAAAATAAAGGAATGTATATGGACCATTTTTCTAAAGGAAGAACCTTCAGGGGTCAAATTTTCCTTCCGCTCCGTAAAAGGCTTTGAAGTACATGAATTCGCTGCCGCTCATTTTAGCGGAGGAGGCCATCCAAATGCTTCCGGTGGAAAATTAAAAAATATGAGTCTTGTGCAGGCCTTTGAATTTCTAAAGGAAGTATTACCTTTGCAAAGTGAAAAAATTAAAAATTTTACGATTGACTAAAAAATAAATAAAAATACAATGAACAAAAAACTAATTGGCCTTGCCTTAATCTTTGCATTATCGACGGCTTGTGAAAACCAAAAATACGAAATAATCGATGGTGTGAAAATTCAAGTTCATAGCCATGATGAAAATGCAGTAAAATTGCAAGATGGAGATATCGTTTCATTTGATGTAGTAATCAAAAATCATAAAGATTCAATACTTCAAGATTCAAGAGATCAAGGAAGACCAGGTAGAGCTTTAATTCGTGCTAATGATGTTCCCGGACAATTCAAAGGTACATTTGATATGGGATTGAGATTATTATCAGTAGGGGATAGCGCAACAATTTTTGTGCCTATTGATAGCTTAATGGCAATGTCTCCGGAACCATTACCAGAATTTTTAAAAGCAGGAACAGATTTGCAATATGTTGTAAAGATTATTTCTAAGCAAACTAAGGAAGAATATGATGCAGAAGTAAAGAAAGAACAAGAGCAAGCTGCAATTGATGCTATTGCGAGAAAAGAAACACAACCTGCGGATATTCAGAAATTTATTGATCAATCTGGCAAGAAATTTAATAAGACTGCCTCTGGTTTAAGATATTCTATTGAAAAGCAAGGAACAGGAGAAAAGCCGGTTGAAGGATCATCCTATATTGCTACCTATAAAGGAATGTTCTTAGACGGTAAAGTTTTTGATCAAGGAGAAAAGGTTGATATGCCAATGGGACAAATGATTCCTGGTTTTAATGAGGCTCTAGAAGTAATCAAAGTTGGAGGTAAAGGAACCGTTATTATTCCTTCAGAAATTGGATATGGCGAAGAAACACGTGGACCAATTCCCGGAAATTCAGCTTTAGTATTTGAAATTGAAATCCACAGTAAAAAATAAATATTATAGGATTTCGTTTTAAAATAGAATTATTAAAGATTATGCGTAATATAAAATTTGGATTCTGGATTATCTTGGCTGGCTTTGTTTTAAGTTCATGTCTTTCAAATATTCAGTTGGAGGAAGACTTAAGAAAAGCAGATAACCAAAGTTTAATCATGAATTATTTTTCATCGATTGGTAAATCTCCCACTGTTTTAAGTGATGGTTCTTATTATGCCATTACAAAAAATAATGTAGGAGGAGAGGTAGTATCCAAAGGAGATTCTTTAATTATTCGATATGAAATTTCAAATCTTGTTAATGGAAAAATATTAGATAGTACAGGATTATTAACCGATGGAGAGCCGTTGATCTACCGTTATGGATTTGCTAATCCCATTTTTACTAGTTTAATTCCATTGATGAAGGAGGGAGAAACTGCTGTAATGTGTATGCCAGGAACCTCTCAAAATCTTCCTGATTTACCAGCCTATACTCCTACAAAAATTACGATAAAATCCCTTGTCATTAAAAGTGAAATTGATAAAATTAAGGAGTATATTGCCCAAAAAGGATATTCAGTGACCAAATCTTTTTCAAATGGTTATCATTATATTCAATTAAAATCTGGCACTGGAGATTCCTTAATAAACGGGAAAAACCTAGGGATTAAATATACTGGCAAATTTTTGTCTGATTATACCTTCGATGGTAATATGTTCAAAACAGACACGCTAAAACATGTGGTAGGTAATGCAGGCCTAGTAGATGGATTTGCCTATGCAGTAGAGCATATGTTATTAGGAGAAAGAGGTATTGCCATTTTCCCGTCTACTTTAGGGTATGGAGAAAGAGGTTCTTCCCCTAATATTCCAAGTTTCGCTCCCTTAGTTTTTGAAGTAGAGTTAGTAAACGTAAAATAAAATATTCGTCTAATGAAAAGAATTTTTAGTATAGTATCCATTTTTATCCTAATTGGTTTAATTAGTACCTCTTGTTTGAAAAATCCGGATAACCCCTATGCTGCAAATAAGTCTCAAATTGATACCTATGTAAAAGAACATACAGAATATAAGGAAGATTCTCTTGGGACTGGGATGTATTTTGCAATTCTGACAAATGGAACTGGAAAAAAGGCCGATACCTTAGGACATTTAACTAAGTTTTATTATACCATTTCAGATCTCCAGGGTACAAAATATTATGAATTAGCAGAAAGCACTGGAAAATATAATTCATTTATTTATGGAGGAGTTTATGATTCAATTTTTACTCTTCCTATTTCTAAAATGCGCGGTGGTGATAAAGCAAGCTTTATTTTACCATCTAATTTAGGATTTGGTGGTAATTCAGTTGGAAATATTCCTGCTTATACTGTTTTAAAATTAGATATTTATGCAGTGGATGTATTAAACCAAGCTGATCAATTAGCTCAAATTAAATTGGACAATAATTTTGATAATTCATTAGATACCACAACAGCAACCAAACTAGTCTTTCAAAAAATTCTGAAAAACGATTCTACTAAGGCTGTAAAATCTCTTGCAAAGGTGGCAGTTTCCTATACAGGTAAATTAGGTTATCCATTTTATAAGGATGATGGAAACGGAGGAACTACTTATGATGCCATTTTTGATCAAGGAGATTCTGCCGTTTTTACTCTAAATGTATCAGGATTAATTCCGGGTTTTGAGGAGGCTTTAAAACTAATGAATATTGGAGAAAAAGCTAAATTCATCATACCTTATGACCAAGCCTATGGAGCAGCTGGTTCTCAACCCGTAATCCCTGGTTATTCTTGGTTGTATTTTGAGGCAGAGGTGAAATCAGGAGAATAATTCATGAAAATTCTTATTGCAAGTCAGAACCAACATAAAATTGAAGAAATTAAAGCATTCTTGGATTTTAAAGTTGAGCTAATTTCTATGTCCGAAATGGGAATTGATGTGGATATTCCCGAAACCGGACAAACCTTATCTGAAAACTCTTTGTTGAAAGCCCAATATTTAGCTAATAAATTTGATTTACCTTGTTTGGCTGATGATTCAGGATTAGAGGTTGAAGCTTTAAATGGGGCTCCAGGGGTCTTTTCTGCCCGCTATGCTGGGGAGGAAAAGGATGACCAAAAAAACATGGATTTACTCCTTGATAATCTTCGAGATTTAGAAAATAAAAATGCCAGATTTGTAACGGTTCTAACCTTTCATTTAAATGGAGAATTTCATCAATTTGAAGGAGAAATAAAAGGGAGGATTATTTCAAATAAAAGAGGAAATCAGGGCTTTGGATATGATCCAATTTTTATTCCAGAAGGTTCTGAAAAAACATTTGGAGAAATGAGTCTTACAGAAAAAAATACAATCGCTCATCGGGCACGAGCTTTGGAGAAATTTAAAACCTTTCTAAAGAAGGAACGAATTGTTGAATAAAATTGTATTTATTAAAGTTAAAAATTTAAAGATTTCAAGAATTTTTTGTAATTGTTTTGAAACTATAGATTTAGGAAATATATTCGGCTGTTAATCAAACCATTATTGTATGACCTTTCAGGTTGTAGTTGCTATTTTTTGTTTAATTTCTTATTTCCTTGGCTCCATTCCTTCTGCCATTTGGTATGGTATTAAGGTTTTTGGGGTAGATATTCGTACTCAAGGAAGTGGAAATGCCGGGGCTACAAATACCTTTCGTGTTTTTGGAAAAAAGGCAGGTACAATTGTTTTAATTCTGGATGCGGGGAAAGGATTCTTGGCAACGTATTTTGCCGTATTAGTATCCAGATTTTATGAATTAAATCCGGAGGAGGCAATCTCATTGGAGATACTTTTTGGCCTTTTGGCAATAATTGGTCATTTGCTACCCATATTTGCAGATTTTAGAGGAGGAAAGGGTGTTGCAACCTTAGTAGGGATGGTATTATGTTTGAATCCATTAGTTGCTTTAGCAACTACTATAGTGTTTTTAACCGTTTTCTTAATATCTCATTATGTGTCGCTCAGCGCCATGTGTGGCGCTGTGGCATTTCCAGCTATTTTAATGTCTGGCTATTTCGGAGAATCCACTCAAACCTTAATTTATTTCGGAATTTTTGTGATGTTTTTGGTTATTTTTACCCATCGAAAAAATATTATTAGAATTCGTGATGGAAAAGAATCCAAAATGTATTTTATTCCTAAAAAGAAAAATTCTAATTTTTGATGAATTGTTTATCTTTGTATAAAACAAGATTTCATCATGATAGCCCAAGAATACTTAGAAAAAAACAAAGATCGCTTTTTAGAAGAATTAATTGACCTTTTAAAGATCCCCTCTATTTCTGCTGATTCCTCTTGTCGGAATGCCATGATTGATACTGCAGAATGGATCAAGAATTCTATGAATTCAATCGGTATAGATAAGGTTGAAATCATTCAAACAAAAGGTTTTCCAGTTGTTTATGGTGAAAAAATAATTGACCCAAATTTACCAACTATATTGGTTTACGGACATTATGATGTTCAGCCTGTGGATCCCTTGAATCTTTGGGATTCTCCTCCTTTTGAGCCTGTAATCAAAAATGGCAAAATATATGCTAGAGGAGCTTGTGATGATAAGGGTCAGATGTTTATGCATATAAAGGCTGTTGAGGCTATGCTAGAAACCAATTCCCTTGATTGTAATGTGAAATTTATGATTGAAGGGGAAGAAGAAATAGGTTCGCCAAATCTAGGAGATTTTGTGTCGGCCAATAAAGACAAACTCCAAGCCGATATTATCCTAATTTCAGATACTGCAATTGTTGCAAATGATATTCCTTCTGTGGAGACAGGTTTAAGGGGTTTGTCTTATTTTGAAGTTAAATTAATTGGCGCTAACAGGGATTTGCATTCAGGTGTTTTTGGGGGCGCTGTGCCGAATCCTATCAATATTCTTTGTGATATTATTTCTTCTATGAAGGATGAAAATAATAGAATTACAATCCCAGGATTTTATGAAGATGTTCAGGAGCTTTCGGAAAAGGAAAGAGCGGAAATGGCTAAAATCCCCTTCGATTTAGAAGAATATAAAAAGGAATTAAAAATTGAAGATGTTATTGGTGAAAAAGGATATTCTACCATTGAAAGGGCTTCTATTCGTCCTACTTTAGACGTTAATGGTATTTGGGGTGGATATATAGGAGAAGGAGCAAAAACTGTTTTGCCTTCAGAGGCAAATGCGAAAATTTCAATGCGCCTAGTTCCTAACCAAAGTTTTGAAAAAATTAATGAATTATTTACGAATTATTTTATTTCGAAGGTTCCGAAGGGAGTCAAGGTAATTGTAAAACCTGAACATGGCGGAGAGCCCTATGTGATGCCACAGGATGACCCTGGTTACCAGGCTGCCTTCCAGGCAATGAAAGAGGGGTTTGGTAAAGATCCTGTGCCAACTAGAGGAGGAGGTTCTATTCCAATTGTGGCCTTATTCGAAGAAATTTTAGGTTTAAAATCTGTATTAATGGGTTTTGGTTTAGATACAGATGATATTCATTCTCCCAATGAACATTATGGGCTATTTAATTTTTATAAAGGAATAGAAACTATTCCGATTTTTTATCGAGAATACGCGAAATTAAAGAAATAAATGAAAGAGAATTTATCGATTCTTACAACGGAAAAAAGCTCAAATTTTCAAAATCTAGATCGTATGTCTACCAATGAAATTTTGGTAGGTATAAATCAGGAAGATAAAACTGTTGCCTATGCTGTTGAAAAGCTTATCCCCAATATTGAGAAATTGGTGGATGCTATAGTTGAAAAAATGCAGGTTGGAGGCAGATTGTTTTATATAGGAGCTGGAACCAGTGGAAGGTTGGGGATTGTGGATGCCTCAGAATGTCCACCAACCTATGGCGTTCCCCATGATTGGGTGATAGGAATAATGGCAGGAGGAGATAAAGCAATTCGAAAGGCGGTGGAAAATGCTGAAGATGATAGAGAATTAGCTTGGAAAGATTTATCAGAATATGCTATTAGTTCTAAAGATGTATTAATAGGAATTGCGGCTTCCGGAAGAACACCCTATGTAATTGGAGGTTTAAAAACTGCTCGAGAAAATGGAATTATTACTGGATGTATCGTTTGTAATTTAAATAGTGCCTTGGCTCAAGAAGCGGATTTTCCGATTGAAGTGGAAGTTGGACCAGAATTCGTTACGGGAAGTACAAGGATGAAATCTGGGACAGCCCAAAAATTAGTCTTGAATATGATCTCTACTGCTGTAATGATTCGCTTGGGAAGAGTGAAAGGCAATAAAATGGTTGATATGCAGTTATCGAATCATAAATTAAAATTACGTGCCTTGAGGATGGTGATGGAAGCAACTGGTATTTCAGAAGAATTGGCAAAAGATTATTTGGAAAAAGGAGGCTCTGTTAGAAATGCCGTAGAATTATATTTTAGTGAAAAAAAATCTTGATTATTGAATAGGATGTATTAATTTGCAATGGATTATTCCGTCTATTATTTAAAATTTTAAAATATATTATGAAAAGTTTATTAACATTATTATCTGTCGTTTTATTTTCACTTGGATCTGCTAATGCAAAAACAGGGGATGATTTTCCTGCCGATATAAAGCCTTTAATGACAAAATATACTTGTATCGCTTGTCATAAAGTAGATACTAGATTAGTTGGTCCTGC
>CAZVFE010000059.1:0-10009 GCA_964626405.1 uncultured Cytophagales bacterium
GTTCCAGTTCCGAGAAAGGTTACTTTCATCGGAGACATGAATTATTCAGTTAAGGATTTTACAAGATTTACTAAGGTATCAAAATTTAAAGGCTTAGCTAAAAACTCATTGAATCCTGCATCCTTAAAATCTTGTAATGAATAATTTCTAGCATTTCCTGTAATGGCAACCATTGGTATTTGAGCAATTTCTGCATCTGCATGCGCTCTCACAGCTTTTGCACAATCCATACCATCCATCACGGGCATATTGATGTCTAATAAAATAATATCTACTTTAGATTTACCTAATACATCTAATACTTGTTGACCGTTTTTCACGGCAATTATTTCAAAATTCTGAAATTCTAAAATCTTTTTAGCAAGATTTTGAATTACGGAACTATCTTCTGCGATTAAAACTTTTTTCATTGAGGAATAATTAAAATATTTCAAAAATAACCATAAGATTGGCTATTTTCAAATAAAATTTAACTTATTTAACATTAAATGAAATTCCAGTTTTATCCCATGCAACACTTACCTTTCCAGATTTTTCAACTTTGAATGTTAGCCTTTCTGTCATTTCTGCTGAATAAGGCTTCACTTTAAATCTAATTACATCTTTGGATGCATCATAATTGTAGGCTCCCCATTGTTTAGCAACAGAATTCAAAATTACGGTCCATTCAGATTTTCCAGGAATGGTAAATAAGGAATAAGTACCTTTAGCAACTTTTTGACCTTCCACAGTTACATCCTTGTAGAATTCAATTGTTGTAGCCTCGTTAGCACCTGTTCTCCAAACTTCTCCATAAGGCACCAAAGCTTTTTCTTCCTTGGTTCCAAAAATCAATCTTCCTTTTACTGCTGGCTGAGCATATTTAACCATAACATGTACATCACCAACATTGGCCATTGCCATTGCAGGAGGTGATGGAATTTGCTTTTCTTGAGCGAAAGCACCGAAACTAACAAAAGTAATTAGGGCAATAAATAAATTTTTCATATTGTGTTTTTTAAATTTTTTACAAGTTAAGCCAATAATTTAATTTTAAAACGATAGCACGGCTACGAATGTTATATGTTTCTGGAAAATAATTATCTGTATATACTAAAAACAAATCAGAAGCGGGCTGATATCTCCATTGTAAACGTGAATTTAAATTAATATTTTTTGTTTGTTGATTAATTTGAAAGAAAGTAGAGAAAAATATTTTATTCGTAAAAGTTATATCTAATTTAGGACGAATAATCCAAAAATCTGCTGAACCTTTTTGTGCAACCTGTTCCCCAAAATTTGGAACGGATACGTCGTCAATTTTATTATAATCAAAATTTACAGAGATATACCCAAAAGGCTGAATTCGGTATTTCAAGGTTGAACTAATTCCAATCCTTGAACCTCCTCCATAATATCCTCCAAATCTAGAATCAATTGAATAAGTAAATGAATTGATGGGTGTTGAATCATAATTGAATCCAACGGATTTCCAACGATGCTCCTCCCCTTTTTTCAATTTTAAATTCCCTACGCCAAAAGGATTAAAATCCAATAATAATTTGATATAATCTGTAGCAGTCCAAAATAATATTCTTGATTTATCTTTAAAATTAAAGGTATGAGAAAACGCTTTGGTAAGGTCAGTATTAGCACCTCCTAAATTCCAAAAACCCATTACCATTAAATTAGCCTTATAGAAAAATAAGGGAGAATTAGGATTTTTAGGATAGAGGTTTATTCCCATTCGAGGGTTAATGAAAAAATAGTTTGATCTTGGGGAATAACCTACTTCTGGGTTATAATTAGCCCCAGCTATTTGATGATTCCAATTTAAATCCCAACGATTTGTGGTATAAGATAGGGATGTTCCTTGTGCATAATTTTCCTTTAAATTCTGAGGGGTAATAGATTTATAGTAAAACATTTTACCCGTCCAAAAATTATTTTTTGAAGCCAAATTATATTCCAACCCCAAATTTCGATTATATGCTAAATAACCGTTAGAATTTGTAATTGAATTCAAATTCGTTTCCTTGTTGATAAGGAATGCTCCAAAATTTGATCGTGCAAATACTTTTTGCTGAACAGCAACCATTGAAAAATTTTCTGTCGGCACTCCTTTTGCTTCATTGGATTTCGTCTGAACATTCAATGCCCCCAATCGTAAATTATTATTAATTTTTCCACTCAACCTTGCCCCATAGGAAACCGGACTCTGCTCGTAAATGCCAGTTGAAGGGTTATAAGATAAGCCTATCCTTCTAGAGAAAAATGGCTTTAAAGTTTGCGTACCAAAGCCATCGAATAAATCTGAGTTTTCAATAAAAAATTGTCGACGCTCTGGGTAAAATAATTCATAACGATCTAAATTCGTCTGTTGAACATCGACATCTACCTGAGAGAAATCTGGATTAACAGTTAAATCTAAATTCATACTTGAACTTAAGGCAATTTTTGCATCCGCCCCAATCCGAGAAGAATTCACCTTTCCTGTACTATGCTCAAAATCATTTAAAGAACGAGTAAGTGCATACGGAATAAACGAAATATTTTTTTTGGGTGCAGGTGGTGGGTTATCCCATATTAATACCCCAAAATAAGCCGAAGAAGCAGTTGGAAATTGTCGTGGTATAATTACCCAAGAAGATTTCTCCAATTCTGTAACATCCAATCTTGAAAAATTCACTCCCCACCTTTTAGAATCTGCTTTATAACGAATAGATTTAAATGGAATTCTCATTTCCAAAATCCAAGCATTAGGGGTTGAAGAAACGGCAGATTCCCATTTATTATCCCAATTTAAATTTGCCCTTGCCCCATCAAAATGTTGTGCATCCCATTGCGCACCTGCTGCATTTGACCCGAAAGAATAACCTGTTGTCAAATCATCATAGGTATCCATAAAGAACAAGAAATTATCATTATTATTAAACATAAAATCTCGTCTAAGTGACTCCACCACATAACGTTGATTTTCCTTGGTATAGCAAATGGCTGCTAAATAAAAATATTTATCATCATAGCCCAATAATACCTCTGTATTGATTTTTGATTTTACTGAATCAACTGGATTTACAGAATAAAAGCCATCAACCTTTGGAGCATCCTCCCAGGAAAAATCATCCAAAATTCCATCAACCTTTATCGGCTGATCGAATTTCTTCATATGTATTTGAAAACGTTCGTTGATTCTTTTTGATTGACCAAAAAAGACTATAGGTGCTATGATGAATAGCACCAAAAATAAAATTTTTCTCATAGTAATAGGTTTAGAAGACTATGCCATATTATGATAGACGTTTTGAACGTCATCATCTTCTTCCAGTCTTTCTATTAATTTTTCCACCTCTGCTACCTGCTCATCTGTCAATTCTTTCGTATCATTTGGAATTCTTTCAAAATCGGAACTATTGATTTCAAAACCATTTTCCTCTAAATATTTTTGAATTGGTCCGTATGAACTAAATTCTCCATAAACATTCACTAAATTGGTTTCTTCATCTAAAAAGACTTCGTCTACACCAAAATCGATTAATTCTAATTCTAATTCTTCTAAATCCACCCCCTTTGAATTTTCGAATCTAAAAACACATTTACGGGTAAAAATAAAATCCAACATTCCTTGTGTTCCTAAAGAACCTCCGCATTTATTAAATGAAGCACGAATATTTGCAACCGTTCTATTAATATTATCCGTTGTTGTTTCAACTAAAATTGCCACACCATAATTCGCATATCCTTCATATACAATTTCCTTGTAATCTTCTTGATCTTTGGATGTAGCACGCTTAATGGCTCTTTCAATATTTTCCTTCGGCATATTTACTGCCTTAGCATTCTGAATTAAAGCCCTTAAACGAGAATTTGAATTTGGGTCTGATCCGCCAGCCTTAACAGCCATTACAACATCTTTTCCAATTCTTGTAAAGGTTTTGGCCATTTGGCCCCATCTCTTAAATTTTCTTGCTTTTCTGAATTCAAAGGCTCTTCCCATAAAATATTTTTTTGCAAAAATAAAAAATATAAATTAATCTTTGAAAATAATTTTTTCATTTATAATTTTAAACATCATCAATAAACAGAATGTTGAAATTTTTCAAATTAATGTTTGTCATATTTGGATTCATGATGATTCTAACGATTCAAAATGAATTACACTATTCTGTTTTTTCTAAAATTTTCAATTCTGAAATCCTAGACGATTTTGAAAAAACAGATTCAGAATCTGAAGAAAATTTTAAATATTCAGAAAATTTCGAAGAAGAGTTTACCCAAATTACAAGTAATTTTAATATCCTAAAATTTACCTTTGAATTAAAAAATTCAGAAATATTTGACTATTCAGTCCGCTATAAATCCATACATTTAGAAAAAAACACCCCTCCCCCAAAATTCATTTCATAATTTTTTTTATTAATTATTTTATTCACAGGACTTAATTAAATTAAATTTATTATGAAATCATTATTCATGGTGATATTATTTACTATGGGCTTTGGTGCCATCGCACAAGATTTTGGTTATAAATCACAAAACAAAAAATTCAGAGACGAACCCCAAAATATCACCCTAAAATTTGAAGAATCTAACCAAGGGGAGAAAGAAATAAATGAAAATTCTATTGTCCCTAAATACAAGAAAAGAAAGGCAAATCTGCAATTTAAACAAGAATTTAAACCTGCAGAAAATTATAAAAAACCTTATAGTAATCGTCGCGACAAAAGTCGCGGCGATTCATTGATGAATAATCCTAATGCGATTTTAAGAAATCCAAAATTGCCCCTCCAAATATTGAATAGCCTTTCTTATTTAGATGTAATCCATCCTTTAAAAATACATCTTGCATCAATTCAGCATTTGAATTAAAAAAAGGATTATGGGTATCAATGAAAAATAAATCCTTATCCTTAATTACTTCCTTAAGGATTAATTCGTGAAGATTTCTCTGAACATCTACTAATTTGAAGCGAGAAATACTTGGTTTAATTGCAACAAATACAATTTTTGTTTTTGGCATATCCCTTTTAACCCAGGATACCAATTGCATAAATTCATCATATACTTGTTGTGGACTCTTTCCTGCATTGGTATCATTATCACCTTCATAAAGAAAAATCCAAGAAGGTTGATATTTTTTTACCATACGATCATAAAAATACAATACATCGGATAATTGGGAACCACCAAAACCTCTGTTAATAACCTCGTAGCCAATAAGGTCTTCGTACATATCCTTCCAAATTCGAAAGGATGAAGAACCAATAAATAATCTCATGCCAGGATGTGGCATATTGATTTTATCTTTTGCCTCATAGGCTTCAATTTCCTTTTCAAAGGGATTTTGTGCGCTTATTCCTACTGAGATTAATAGAAATAGACCTGCTAAAAAGGATTTTTTCATAATAAATAGATTATTTTTCTTGTGGATAAACAAGACCAATCTGTCGTCTAATTTCATCCATTTGTTTCATTAATTCAATAGAAAACTGATGAGTCATCCAAGAATTTTCTTTTTTCCCTGCGATTAAATCTTCTGCAACGGCATCTGCTTCATAACTATAACCCCAACCTAATCGTTCAACTTCCATGGTAATTGGTTCAGAGCCGTAAACTTCATAGGTTATTCCTTTGGTTTCATGAAAACGAGAATGCATATATATTTTACCTTTATCGCCATAAATCGTACAGGTAGTATCTGTAGTAGCTGCGAAAGTGGAAAATAAAGAGGCCGTGGCCCCAGATTCATACCGATGTGCTATAGAGCAATTCATATCCACTCCAGTTGGAGCAAATGTACCGACAGCCTTAACTTCAGAGGGTTCGCCTAATAATAATTTAGCGATAAATAAAGGATAAATGCCAATATCCATCAAGGAACCTCCTGTTAAATCAGGATTAAACCATCTAGCTTCAGGAATATATTCCGCTTGGAAACCAAAATCAGCAACAATATGCTTGATTTCACCAATGGTTCCTTTTTTAATTAAATCTAATACTTGGGCTACGGAAGGATGAAAACGTGTCCATAAGGCTTCCATCAAATAAATATTTTTATCCCTAGCTGTTTGAATCATCTCTGAAACCTGTCCATGATTTATTGCAAAGGCTTTTTCACATAAAACCGGTAAACCATGATTTAAGCATAATAAAGTATGTTCGTGATGTAATCCATGAGGAGACGCAATATAAACAACATCTATTTCACCTGATTGCAACATTTCTTCATAAGAGCCATAAGCTTTTACCTGATCGCCATAACGAGAGGCGAAATTTCTAGCTCTTTCTAGAGACCGAGAAGAAACAGCTGCTAAAACAGAATTTTTTGTAAATTGAATATCGTCCGCAAATTTTTCGGCAATACCTCCACAAGCGAGGATCCCCCAACGAATATTTTTCATAGTATGTTTAGAATTTTATTTTAAAACTTGAATTAAAGCCTGAACCTCATCCACATTAACAGCAGGGAAATTAGCTATTCGGATTTGATTTTCTTTATGAGCACCATAACCAGAGCCAATCACCATTTGATGTTCTTCTTTAATTCGCTTGATTAAGTTAGCAGAATTTTCTTTTGAATTCAAGACAATTACGGTATTTGAACGATGATCTGGATTTTCAACGAATATATCAAACTGTTCTGAATTCGTTGCGAAATCATAAAGTAATCTGGCTTTTCTTTCCGTTTCTCTTCTAATTTTCGCTATTCCGATTTTATTTAAATCTTCAGCAACTTTCCCTAAAACATAAATTGCCATAACATTCGGCGTCTCAGGTGTTTCAAAATTTTGATAATTTTTCCAAAGAGATGGAAGAGAGTGATAAGTACCTATGGCTTGTCCTTTGGCTTTCAATTGATTTGCCCTTTCAAGCATTGCTTCATTGGCAATCCAAATACCAAGTCCTGCTGGCATACCAAAGGCTTTTTGTACGGAAAAATAGGCCGTATCTACTAGGCTATAATCCAAATTTACATATGGCGCTGTAGATACCATATCCACTGCAACAAATTTATTCTTATTGGCTTTTTTTAACCGATGAATTTGGTCTGCTTTCATTTGTACTCCGGCAGAAGTTTCATTGGCACAGCAAGCAATTAATTCAGAATATTCTGGAATTTCACATTCATTCGCATCAAAACCTTCTCCAAAATTCTTTTCATATTGGTTAGCAATTTTGCCAAGTTTTTTTGCAAAATCATGGAATTTAGAGGAAAACGATCCATTGACTAAATGGTAGGTTTCAAATTCTACCAAATTCATGATTAATCTTTCCCATACTTCTGTAGCAGAAGATGTAAATAAAATGGCATTTTCCTTTGGCACACCTAATAATTCCTTTAATTGCTCATCTGTATGCTGATAAATCTTACGAAACATCGCAGATCGATGAGAAATTGAACCAATATTTTGGTTGAAAGCATTTTTATAATGCTCCTCCACGGTAGGATATAATTGGGCAGGCCCCGGAGTAAAAAACGTCAGTTTATCTTGACTCATGATTAATACAACATTCTAAACTTAATGGTATTTTCTATTTCTTTTAATTCATTCACTATTTCCTCAGAATATTCTTTAGAAACATCCGTAATCACATAACCTGTTTCATTGTTTGTCATCAAATATTGACCTTTGATATTCACATTATATTTTGCAAAAATATTATTGATTTTGGCTAATATTCCAGGAACGTTTTTATGAATATGTAGAAGGCGATGGGCATCTTGCAATGGTGGCAATTGAATTTCAGGCAAATTCACAGAACCATAGGTGCTACCATTGTTCATGTATTGAAGTAATTTACTTGGAACAAATTCACCTATATTTGCTTGTGCCTCCTCGGTAGAACCTCCGATATGTGGAGTTAAAATCACATTTCTTAATCCTCTTAATTCAGAAACAAATTCTTCATCATTCGTTTTCGGCTCTATTGGAAATACATCTACTGCCGCTCCCCATAATTTGCCAGATTTTAATGCATTCACTAAAGCAGGTATCTGCACAACATGCCCTCTAGATAAATTCAAGAAGATGGCATTTTCTTTCATCCAGCTAAATTGTTCATCTCCAATGATATTGGTATTTGATTTTCTTCCATCCACATGGAGAGAAACAAAATCTACTTGATTTAACAATTCCTTAAGGGAATTACATTTCTTGGCATTTCCTAGGGCTAGTTTATCTACGATATCATAGAAATATACTTCCATCCCTAATGCCTCAGCAATTACAGAAATTTGCGTTCCGATATTTCCATAACCTACTAATCCTATTTTCTTTCCTCTTAATTCGTATGAATTAGTGGCAGATTTATCCCATTCTCCACGATGCATAGAATTAGATTTTTCAAATATGTTTCTCGTGAGCATTACCATTAATCCAATGGATAATTCAACAACTGAACGGGTATTTGAATAAGGCGCATTAAAAACAGCAATCCCTCTATGCTCACATTCAACTAAATCAATTTGATTTGTACCAATACAAAATGCTCCTACGGCTCTTAATCTTGCTGCATTCGGATGTTCTAATACTTTTTTAGTTAAATTCGTCTTTGAACGAAGTCCTAATATCGATACATCCTTTATTTTTTCTATTAATTCTTCCTCATCTAAAGCACCTTTTAGTAATTCTACTTGAAAGCCTTCAGCTTTGAAAGTTGCTACAGATTTTGGATGAACATTTTCTAATAATAATACCTTCATTCTTGATTTTGGATAAGACTGAGCTCTACTCAGTCCATTTATATATAAAAATTCATCTAGAGATGGGACAATATGATCTGCCTTTTCCGTCACCTTCGTTCTCTCTACATTTTCAGTAAAGGCAAAAAACTTATTAGCTAAACCGGCCTCTTTTAATTCATAATCCGTATAACCATCTCCTATTACATATACTTCCCCCTCTAAATTTAATTCTCTTAATAAAATGACCTTTCCTGAATCTTGGGAAAGAACAATTGAATTGTCAAATCCATTAATATTCCCTTTTTCATCATAAGTAAATTGATTGGCATAAACATGGGATTCATCAATACCCAATTCTTCAACTACGGGTACGATAAAATCCTTAAAACCCGAGGAAACAATATAAATCTGATCGGCATATTCAGAAATAAAGGTTTTATTTCTTTGAAAAGATTCTGAAATCTTTCCTTTTAAAAATTCTACCAATTTTTCAATATGCGTTTTATTTGCTCTAAGTAAGGAAACTCGCTCCACCAAAGATTTTGAGAAGGAATACTCACCAGCCATTCCTTTATCTGTAATTTCTCTAATTTTAGCTACCGTCTCAGCAGCGTCAGCTTGTCCTTCCATGGCAATTCTTGCCAATTCATCCAAACCCTCTACCTTGGTAAATGTACTGTCAAAATCGATGACAATATGCAAATTCTCTTTACTCTTAATACTCATTTTTTAACGATTGACGTTCAATATTTAAATCAAAAAATCTTTGGCTTTAATTTCATTCCAAAGATATTTTTCAAATCCTTTCTGGTAAAATCCACAATGGCCTCCTCCAGAGGTTGCCAAAAAATGGATATTTTCTAAATTTTTAATCTCATTTTTGGGAAAACATAATGGGCCCAAAAATGGATCGTTTTTTGCATTGATAATTAAGGTTGGAATAGTTATTTGATCCAAAACAAAAATCGAACTTGCCTTTTGATAATAATCTTCAGCATTTTCAAATCCATGAATCGGACCCGTAATAATATTGTCAAATTCCCATAAATTACCAATCTTGGATATCACCTTTTTATCCAATTTTTCCGGATAAGCTTCGGCTTTATTTAAAGCCTTCTTCTTCAAGGTTTGAATAAATCTCAAAGCATAAATCCTATTTTCCAAGCTAAGCAATTGTTTACTACAGTCAGAAAGATGCAAAGGTACGGAAAAAACTACTGCTTTACGAATACTTTTATCACGATTTTTTCCAATTTCTCCCAACCATTTTAAACTGAGGTTTCCTCCTAAACTAAATCCTGCCAAATGAATATTTTTTGCACCCTGTTTGATGGCAGTATTTAC
>CAZVFE010000060.1:0-9962 GCA_964626405.1 uncultured Cytophagales bacterium
AAGTTTTCAAAAGCTGAAATTGACATTCTCGCACTTACACCAGATTTAGCATCTACATAGGCATTATCTCTTGCCTCAAATCCTATCATTTCAATAATATCTCTTATTATTTCAGGTATGTAGATTGATTCTTGATTTTTCGTAATTCTTGCTTCTTGGGCAGTAATTTTTTTAGCCAATTCTAATTCCTTTGGATAATGTGTTAGGATTTGTGAACCAATTCGATCTTTTAGAGGGGTAACAATACTACCTCTATTGGTATAATCTTCAGGATTTGCTGTAAAAATGAATTGAATATCCAAAGGCATTCTTAATTTAAATCCTCTTATTTGCACCTCTTTTTCTTGTAAAATGGTAAATAAGGCTACCTGAATTCGCGCTTGCAAATCGGGCAATTCATTGATAACAAAAATCGAGCGATTTGCTCGTGGTATCATACCAAAATGGATTACCCTTTCATCTGAATAAGATAATTTTAGATTGGATGCTTTAATTGGATCAACATCACCTATTAAATCTGCCACTGACACATCCGGAGTAGCTAATTTTTCAAAAAATCTTTCATCTCTATGCAACCAACTAATTGGAGTTTCGTCCCCTTTTTCCTTAACTAATTCTCTTGCATAAAATGATATTGGTTGAAAAGGGTCGTCATTCATTTCAGATCCTTCAACAATGGGTATATATTCATCCAAAAGGTTGATTAATAATCTCGCCATTCTCGTTTTAGCCTGTCCTCTTAAACCTAATAAATTAATATGATGGCCAGACAGGATGGCTCTTTCAAAATTTGGAATTACAGTGTCTTCATAACCATGAATTCCTTCAAAAGTATTTTCTCCTTTCTTTAATTTTTCTTTTAAATTATCGGCTAATTCTGTGGAGATGGGTTTTGTAGCATATCCTGCCTTTTTTAAATCTCCTAAAGTTTTAATAGTTTGTATTTTCATATTATTTTCCTAAGCGTTTTCTTCTATTTTGTTCATAATCTTCAAATATCATTTCTCCTAAATTATCCAAGCCTGTAAAAAAGGCTTTTCCTTTGTTAATATGCGTGAATTCCCGAATAAAATCCCTAAGATAATTATCCTGGGCAATCATAAAGGTTGTGATAGGAATATGTAATTTTCTGGCTTGTAATCCTTTTTTATAACATTCTTGAACAATGAATTCATCCAGTCCTGCCGAATTTTTATAAAACCTTCCATCGGGTAATCTCATACAAGAAGGTTTCCCATCTGTAATCATAAAGATTTGTTTATTGGTATTTTTCTTTCTTCTCAATAAATCCATGGCTAATTCCAAACCTGCAACAGTATTGGTATGGTAGGGCCCAACTTGTAATTTTAAAATGTCTTTTATTTGAATTACCTCCGCCCAATTACCAAAGGTTATAATGTCCAATGTGTCTTTCGGATAACGGGTAAGAATTAATTCTGCCAAAGCCATTGCTACTTTTTTTGCAGGAGTAATTCGGTCTTCCCCATATAATATCATGGAATGTGAAATGTCTATCATCAATACCGTACTCATTGAGGCATTATGATGTAATTCTGGAATAACTAAATCCTCTTGTTTTAAGGTGAAATCTCCAATTCCTGATGAGATTTGAGCGTTTCTTATACTTTCTGTTACTGCAATTTTATCTACTGGGTCACCGAATTCATAGGATTTTAAATCTCCTGTTTCCTCTGTACCTTGTCCCGTTTTTTTAGTAGCATGATTTCCTCTACCATGGGCCTTTATTTTACCGAATAGGTTTTCAAAAGCATGTTTTCTAATAAGATTTTCTGTTTTGGCTGTTAAATCAAAACCAGAATCACCATCTCCTTGTCCGTCCCCACCTTCAAATTTTTGTTGAATAAAGCCTCTTTCTAATAAGTCTTTGATAAAATCATCGATCGTATATTCAGGTGTAGTAAGTTGATATTCTTGATCTAAATTCCTAAGCCATTCTATTGCTTCATCAAAATCTCCTGATGTATAGGTTATCAATTCTTTGAATATTTCAAATAAACGCTCGAAAGGATCTTTTTTATCAGGATCAGGCTTTTTAAAAACCCAGGAATTTTTATTGAATTTAGACATAAATGAATAAGCTTACTTTGGTATAACAATTTAAAAATAATTCTGTTTCAATTAAAATTTAATTCATTATTGAATAAATTATTTGATAAAAGGATTTTGTTGTATTTTTTTTAAAAATTATGAACTTAACTATTTTTTCTAGAGGAAATGAGTATTACCTTTAAATAAAATATTACCTAATCATGAAAAATATCTACAAAGGATTTGTCCTTCTTACAGATAGGTTAAAGTCATTAATACTTATTATCGTTCGTTTCGTTTTGGCCTTCGGATTTTATCAACCAGCAAAAAATAAATGGGCAGATATAGAAGGAGTAGGAGATTGGTTTTATAATTTGGGAATTCCAGCGCCCTATTTTCAAGCATATTTAATTGCTTGTATTGAAACCTTAGGTATTGTATTTTTAGCTTTAGGTTTTTTTGTTAGAATTATTAGTATTCCCCTTATTTTTGCAATGATCGTAGCGATTTTTACCGTTCATTTGGAAAATGGTTTTTCAGCGGCAAATAATGGGATTGAAATTCCACTTTATTATATTGTATTATTATTAATTTTGATGACAAGAGGAGCAGGAAAAATTTCTGCAGATTATTTCATCAATAAAAAAATGTTAAAATCATGAAATTTAATCGCCTAATTACCCTTATTTTAATCGTTCAAATCGTTTTTTATTCTTGTAATCCTAAATCTGATGATCCAAAGCCTGATCCTACAAACGAGGAAATAGTATTTAATCCCACAGAGGAAGGGGGATTGGTAAGTTATGAAAAAATAACAGATGTTTCAGCTTCATCTATTCAAGGAACCGTGAGTTTGGCAAGTGTATTAGGTTTTGAATTGAATACTTCAGTTGTGAAATATCCTGTGGATGTTTATAAGATTGAATACATGATGACCTATAAGGGTAGCCTCACCAAGGCAAGTGGTTTATTAGCTGTACCGAATATTTCAACTGCACTAAATATTCCTGCATTTAGTTTTCAGCATGGTACAATTTTATTGAAATCAGAAGCGCCAAGCCTAGACTTGGGGAATACGCTATTACCATTAGAATTATATTTGCCAGCTTCTTTAGGGATGATGGCAGTAGTTCCTGATTATATTGGTTTTGGTAGTTCCTCTTCTATATATCATCCGTATTATGTAAAAGAACCTGCAGCTTTGTCCATTGTAGATTTATTGAAAGCTGCCAAGAATTTTGTCAATCAGAAATATAAAAATCTTACTATCAATCAAAAGGCATATTTAGTTGGATATTCTCAAGGGGGTTATACCACCTTGGCGGCGCATCAGTATTTAACCCAAAATCCTGCAGCAAGTACTTTTACAGAATTCACATCCTATGCTGCATCAGGAGGCTACGATTTGCCATTAATGCAGGAAATTATTTCCAAAAGAACCAATTACGATCAACCCTATTATTTAGGTTATATTTTAAAAGCCTATCAAACACATTATGGAATTAGTTCACCTACTTGGGCAGATGTCATTAAGGCACCTTATAATACTCAAATTGAAGCCTTGATGGATGGGACAAAATCTGGGACAGATGTCAATGCTGCATTGACCACGACAGTAGCTAATTTATTTACGCAGAATTTTTTAACCAATTATTCAACAGATGCAGTATTTGCTAATTTAAGAAATAAATTAAATGAAAATAGTTTAAATAAAGTACCAAGTTCTCGTCCATTATTCCTTTATCATGGTACAGGAGATACTTGGGTCTTCCCAGAAACGAGTAAAAGTACCTATGATTCTTTAATGACAAAAGGTTCCACAAATATTTCGTATATTGAGGTTAATGGAAACCATTCGAGTGGTTTTATTTCCTTTGCGAATGATGTTTTTAAAAAATTAGTCAGTTCCCTTTAAAATATGCAACAAATTGTAGCAATTCGAATTCTTAACTTTAAATCAATAAAAAATAAATTCAAAGCTTTCCAATGGATGGGCAGTAAATTGTCGGCCCCTTGGAAAGCTTCTGGTTTAGGTTTTTCTAAACATATGGGGGTAGGAGCGGGAAATGGTTTTTCGATTATCCCTGATTTTTCTAAATATGTATTTATAGGTGTTTTTGATTCTGAACAAGATTCTAAGGATTTTTTTTCAAAGAATCAGGAATGGTTGGAATTTAATTCCTTGGCAGAATCTTGGTTTGGTTTTGATGGAATAGCGATAAAAGGGCATGGTTTATGGAATGGGAAGAATCCTTTTATCATTCAAGAAGATATAAAAAAAGAGGGAAAGGTTGCCGTGATTACGCGGGCAAGTATAGATTGGAAAAAGGCACACCTTTTTTGGTTGAATGTTCCCAACTCCTCTAGACATTTAGAGAAGAATAAAGACCTAATATTTGCTAAAGGAGTTGGAGAAATGCCTATTGTGGAACAGGCAACATTGAGTATCTGGAAGAATCATGAGGCTTTGGAAAATTTTGCTTACCGCTCAAATAGCCATCGTCCCATGATTCAAAAAACCCGTAAAATCAAATGGTATAAAGAAGAATTATTTATCCGTTTGCGGGTTGTGAAGGAATATTTTATCGAATAGCTTCTGCTCCTCGAACTCCATTACGAATTCTTATAGCATCTTCTACGTTATAGACAAAAATCTTACCGTCTCCGGTATTTCCTTCAGAAGCGTTTTTATAAATTGTATCAATACATTTTTCGAGGTTTTCATCACTTACTACACAGATTATTAAAACCTTTGGTAATAAGATCATGGATTTCTCCGTACCTCTATATGTTCCAGAATACCCTTGTTGTAAACCTGCTCCACGTACAGGTACTGCCGTCATACAAGGAATGTCTGCTTCAGACAAAGCCTTTTGAATCTGCTTTAGTTTCGATGGCTTAACTATGGCTTCTACCTTTTTCATTTTATTTCTTAAATTAAGTATTATTCAAATTCTGTATATGCTTCAACTCCAAATTCTACTGCATCAATTCCTGCTAATTCCTCTTTATGACCTATTCTGATGCCTATCGTTTTCTTAAGAATCACAAATAGAATAAAGGTAGTAACAAAAGAAAAGGCTGCAATACTAATTACTCCAATTAATTGAGTAATAAATTGAGCAGAATCTCCTGTGATAAATAATCCATTTTCAGACGCAAATAAACCTACGGCTATTGTTCCAAAAAATCCATTGATTCCATGAACTGCGATTGCTCCAACTGGATCATCCACTTTCATTTTATCTATTAATGCAACGGCAATATCAACAATAGTTCCAGCTATAAAACCAATTATTAGGGCTGAATACGGACCTACCACATTACATCCTGCTGTAATTGCCACTAATCCTGCCAAAACTCCATTGATTACCATCGTAATATCTACTTGCTTATAGCGAAGGAATGTATAAAGAATAGTTGCAATTCCTCCCATTGCGGATGCAAGGAATGTATTTGTAGCAACCTGACCAATTAATTCCCATTTACCAACTGCTGCTAATGTTGAACCAGGATTGAAACCAAACCATCCGAACCATAAAATAAATGCTCCAACTGCTGCTAGCGTAAGATTATGTCCGGGTATTGCATTCGACGAACCATCTTCATTATATTTACCATAACGTGGTCCTAAAACGATACATGCTGCTAGGGCCGCAAATCCGCCCATGGCATGAACAGCCGCTGAACCTGCGAAATCATTAAAGCCCCTTTGCGCCAACCAACCATCTGGATTCCAAACCCAATTGGCTGCAACTGGATAAAGTACTGCACAAAAAACGAATACATAAGCAGCATATGCCCACATTTTCATTCTTTCTGCCACACCTCCAGATACAATTGAAATCGCCGCTACGGCAAATCCCATTTGTATAAACCAGAATAAATTATTTGAAACCGTTAATCCCAAACCTAAATCATGATCTGGTATTCCTGTTTCAAAGGCAATCCATCCATTTGATTTACCATAGGCAACCCCGAAACCAACTAGGAAAAAAGCAATTCCCCCAAACATGATGTCGATCATTACCTTTGCAATAATAGCAATTGCATTCTTGGAACGAATAAATCCAGCTTCTAAAAGAGCAAATCCTCCTTCCATTTGGAAAATTAATGCAGCACATAATGCTACCCAAACCGTGTCAATTGCACTGATTAGTTCTGCTTGCTGATTTGCAAGCTCAGTTGATTCAATCATTGTTTTAAAATTAAGTATAATAAATGCTATAACAAATATAGGAACATTTTCTTATTCAGAAAATTTTTATAACTTAAATTCTTAAACCAAATTTTAAGAAATGAAGAAGAAAATCTTACTTTTATTACTGATTTTAGGCAGTTTTCCTAGTTTTTCACAGAATGCCTCCTTAATTCCAATCCCTGTAAAAAAGCAGGATAAAATGGGTGAATTTCACGTGCCAAAAACTTGGGTTATTAATTCTCCTCAAAGCCTATCTTTTCAAAAAACAAACCAGGATTTAAAAGTATTTTTAGAAAAAAACACCTATTCTTCCGTACAGTTTCAGGGTAATGCTAATTTAATTCTATCCATCAATTCAGAGATGAAAAATCCTGAAGCCTATGAAATGATTGTTTCAACAGATAAAATTCAAATTAATGCATCAAGTGAAAAGGGTTTATTTTATGGTATTCAAACCCTTTATCAATTATTGCCTGCTCAATATGAGTCCAATAATTCCTTTTATGATACTTCAATAAAAATTAAAAATACCGTAATTGAAGATTATCCCCGTTTTGAATGGAGAGGGATGATGTTGGATGTAGCGCGTCATTTTTTTACAGTTGAGCAAGTAAAAGATTTTATCGATGAAATTGCAAGATTAAAATACAATAAACTTCATTGGCATTTGACCGACGACGAGGGGTGGAGAGTGGAAATTAAATCTTATCCGAATTTAACCCAAAAAGGTGCTTTCAATGTATTTAAAATTGGTCAATTTACTACTTTTTCAGATCCAGAACCGAATTCTCCACGTAATTTTGGCGGTTTTTATACACAGGATCAAATAAAAGAGGTTGTTGCATATGCCCAATCAAAATTTATTGAAATTATTCCTGAAATCGATGTTCCTGGTCATTCCATGGCTGCTGTTGCTTCCTACCCTGAATTATCTTGTACCATTGGTGCAGATAAATATGAAGTTATTTCCGGTGAAGTTTTTATCGATTGGTCTACAGGTCATCCTAGAGCCCTAAAAGATAATACCCTTTGTCCTGCTAATCCCAAGGTCTATGAATTTCTAGATAAAGTTATTGGAGAATTAGCTGAACTTTTCCCTAGCCAATATATTCATACGGGTGGAGATGAATGTCCGAAAAATTATTGGGAAAAGAATCCTCAAATTCTTGCCATGATGAAAAAGGAAAATCTAAAAAATCCTCAAGAAGTTCAAGCCTTTTTTACCAGAAAACTGCAAAAAATTGTTTCCTCCAAAGGAAAGAAAATGATGGGGTGGGATGAAATTTTAGAAGGAGGTGGTTTACCTAAAGATGTTGCAGTAATGTCATGGAGAGGAATAAAAGGAGGTATTGAAGCTTCAAATAATGGACATAAAGTAGTAATGTCACCCAATAATCATGTATATGTGGATTTAATGCAGGGTTCAAAATATATTGAACCGCCGGTTTATAATACAGTACGTTTAAAAGATTCTTATGCTTTTAATCCTGTTCCGGAAGGGGTTGCGGCTGAAAATGTAATGGGTGGACAAGCCAATCTTTGGTCCGAACAATTATTTAATTATCGTCACCTTCAATACATGATTTATCCAAGGATCTTCGCTGTGGCAGAATCTGTATGGTCGCCAGATAATCAGAAAAATTGGAATGATTTTGTAGAAAGGGTAGAGGATCAAATGGTTCGATTGGATCAGGCTAATATCAAATTTGCACCTTCCATGTATGAGCCAATAATTAATACAGGTTTGACGGATGATGGAAAAAATTGGATTCAATTTAGTCCTGAAATAAATGATTTAGAATTTCATTATTCTCTTGATTTTTCATATCCGGATGAATTTTACCCTGCTTCTCAAGAAAAAATTGTACTCCCAGTAGATGTTAAACTAGTAAGAGTACAATCTTATCGTTACGGAAAAAAAGTAGGAAGAACGATTAATGTCCCAATAAATAAGTAGCTAATTTTCTAGCTGCAGGAAGGTTTTCGTATTCCAAAGGTAAACGGCGGTTGTTGGTATATTCATTATACAACCATGGATCACCAACAGCCACCACTTTACCTTTACCAATTTGAGCTTCTGCAATTACGCATTGGCCTTGATGATAAACTAAACATTCACCAGTTTTCGTTAATTTCAAAGAAGATATTTCTTTGATATATATTTTCTTTAATCCATTAAAGATTTTATTTCCTTTTGGTATATCTACTCTTCCTTGTTCCCACTCTCTTCCTTGAACGAAATTTAAATTTGGAGCAACAAATTCAATTCCTATTTCTCGCCCAAGTATATTTAAATGTTCGATATCACAATTTGTCGTATCATTTGCCAGGATTAATAATGATCCCCCGTTTTCAATCCATTTCTTAATTTCCTTCGCATCTTCTTGATTGATATAATTTGGATTTTCCGTTTCCTTTGGACTGTCTGGATCAACTATGATATAGACATCTGCATCCTTTAAGGTTTCTGCAGTCGGAGCTTTATCTAAGCTAGCAATTTCTGCACCCATTTCTTTCCAATGTCTTCCCCATAATTCAAATCCAGAATCTTTTGAATCTTCCCAGGTATAGTGAAATCTTACCTTTTCGCCTTGATCATTGGTTTTATATTCATTATTATAATAATAATCTAAAACAACTTTTTTTCCAGAACCAATGCTTAAGTCATTTAAAATTTCCATTTCAACAGAAGCTAATATAAAGGGTCCAACTCCTTTTAAATCATCTCTTCTAATGGGTTCAGATAAATAATAATCATAAGAACCACTACGATATGGACTTCCCCCTAAACCACCTACGGAAACAGTTTTTTCTAAATGAATAGAACCATCAGGATCTTTGGTTACGAATTCTTTAATGATTCCTGAATAGGCTAATTTTGCTGGTTCTCTAAATTCCTCTGAAAGATATCCCATTCTTACACCTTTTAATAAAGAATAAGTGAACATGGTGGAACAAGATGCTTCCAAATAATTTCCTTCTTTTCCTCCAAATACAGGTAATTGATACCATAAATGTGATTTAGGATCCTGAACTTTCAATAAGGCTGAACTTAAATCATTTAATTGTTTTACTAAAATTTCTCTCGCTTTATGATCCTTGGGTATATAGTCTAAAACGTCTACCAATGCCATCATATACCAACCAATTGACCTTCCCCAGAAATTAGGAGATTGGCCTGTTTTTTTATCTGCCCAAGGCATTTTTTTTGAAGCATCAATTGCATGGTATATTAAACCAGTTTTCTTGTCTAATGCTCCATTATACATTAATTCAAATTGCTTAAGGATATCATCCCAATTATTTTCATTAAATAAAACAGAATATTCCCCATAAAAAGGCTCTACCATATATAAACCATCCAACCACATTTGATTTGGATATCGATCCTTATGCCAAAATCCACCGTCCTGAGTTCGAGGTTGAGTAATGAGTTGATCGCGTAAATTTTGTGCTGCTAATAGGTATTTTTTTGTTCCTAATTGTTTATAAAGATACAATACAGGTCTTCCTTGAGGTAGATTATCAGAATTATATTCCGATTTTTTATAGGTATTTATGGTTCCATCTTCATTGATGTATTGGTCCATAATTTTTTTAATATAATCAAAATAACGGGCATCACCTGTGCGTTCATAAACCTGTTCAACTGCCCGCAAAAATAATCCAGATTCATAGTCCCACCGAGCCCTTGCTCCTGGTTTTACTCTTA
>CAZVFE010000061.1:0-9463 GCA_964626405.1 uncultured Cytophagales bacterium
CAAAATGATCTTGTTTGTGATCCATCTCCAAACATGGTTAAATCCTCTCCACGCAAGGCTTGTCCGATAAATGCAGGTAAAACTCTTCCATCATTCAATCGCATTCTGGGGCCGTAGGTATTAAATATCCTTACAATTCTAGTTTCTAATTGATGATAGGTATGGTAAGCCATCGTTATTGCTTCTTGAAATCTCTTGGCTTCGTCATAGACGCCTCGAGGTCCAACGGGATTGACATTTCCCCAATAGTCTTCTGTTTGTGGATGCACTAAAGGGTCGCCATATACCTCAGAAGTAGAGGCAATTAATATTCTTGCTTTTTTATCTTTTGCTAAACCTAAACAATTATGAATTCCCAAGGATCCTACCTTTAGCGTTTGTATCGGGATTTTTAAATAATCAATAGGAGAGGCTGGTGAGGCAAAATGTAGGATATAATCTAATTTTCCTGGAATATTAATGAATTTCGTTACATCTTGATTATAAAACTCGAAATTTTCCAATGGAAATAAATGTTCGATATTCTTTAAATCGCCCGTAATTAAATTATCCATCGCAATTACATGATATCCTTCCTTGATAAATCTATCACATAAATGCGACCCTAAAAATCCTGCTCCTCCGGTAATTAATATTTTTTTCATGATTAATTAATCTGTTTTCTCCCTATAGAAATATAAGTGAATCCTAATTCTTCCATATAATTTAATTCATATAAATTTCTTCCATCAAAAATCACTTTATTTTTTAGGGAATTACTTATTTTTTCAAAGTCCGGTGTTCTAAATTGCGGCCATTCAGTAAGGATTACCAAGGCATCTGCATCCTCAACTGCTTGGTAAGGACTTTTGCAATATTCAATTTGCTCTCCGAAAATTTCTTTAACATTTTCCATCGCCTCTGGATCATAAACCGCTATTTTACATCCAAAATCTAATAAAGCTTTAATATTATAAAGGGCTGGAGCCTCTCTGATATCATCTGTATAAGGTTTGAAAGCCAAACCCCAAATTGCAATTTTTTTCCCTTTAATATTATTGCTAAAATAATTTTTCAAAGGTTGGATTAACTTAATTTTTTGCTCCTCATTTACCTGCATTACACTTTCTAATATTTTGAAATCATAATGAAAATCCTTTGCAGTTTTGCTTAATGCTTTTACATCTTTTGGAAAACAAGAGCCGCCATATCCAACACCAGAAAATAAAAATCTTTTTCCTATCCTTGAGTCGCTTCCAATCCCTTTTCTAATTTCATCAACATTCGCTCCAACTAATTCACTTAGATTGGCAATCTCATTCATAAAGGTGATTTTCATGGCTAAAAATGCATTAGCAGCATATTTTGTCATTTCTGCACTTCGTTCATCCATGAAAATTATTGGATTTCCTTGTCTGACCAATGGAGCATATAATCGATTCATTATTTCTCTAGCCCTTTCAGATTCCGTACCAATCACCACTCTTTCTGGCTTCATAAAATCTTCCACGGCTACGCCTTCTCTTAAAAATTCAGGATTGGACACAACAGTAAAATCAGTTTTTGCAGTTTTGGCAATTTCATTTTTAACCAATTCAGATGTGCCAACAGGAACGGTACTTTTATCCACAATTATGGTGTAATTTTCTAATAGCGGACCAATATCCTTCGCTACTTTTAATACATATTGTAAATCCGCAGAACCATCCTCTCCTGAAGGAGTAGGAAGGGCAAGAAATATTATTTCAGCATCCTTGATTCCCTCCTTTAAATTTGTTGTGAAAGATATTCTTTCTTCTTTTTTATTTCGAAGAAACATGTCTTCCAAACCTGGTTCGTATATAGGTAATTTATTATTGTTTAATGATTGAATTTTGTTTTCATTAATATCAATACAAACTACATTATTTCCAGTTTCCGCAAAACAAGTTCCTGTAACTAGTCCTACATAGCCTGTTCCTATAACTGCTATTTTCATTTATTTATTTATTTTAATGGTTAAGTAAAATTAATCAATTTTATGCATTTTGATTTATCTTCATTCGATAATTATTGGAACGCCTATATTCCCCGTTGGGGCATCAATTTTTAGCCAATTGGCTAGAGTAGCGCTTATATCTTGGATATTGACCTGTTTTTTATAATTTGTATTAGGAGTTTTCCAACCATAAAATATTATCGGTACATGAGAATCATATTCATAAATACTTCCATGGGTGGTACCTTTTGATCCTCCAATAAACCATTGTGATTTTAATAAAATCATTAGATCTCCAGATCGTAGTGGATGATATCCATTCTTTATTTTTTCTGCCAAAATAGGATTGATATTTTCTTTTCCAATTTCTTTTAAATCAATTAATCTTGAAAAACCATCCATTCTTTTTAAACTTTCATAAATATTTTCAATGATTTGGGATTTGTTCAGATTGAATTTTTGGATATTCTCATGATTCAAATAAATTTGATTATTATCATATGCTTTAATCAATTCTATATCACCAAATTTTGTATGTAAATTTGATTCGATATTATTTTTTGCATCTAAAAATTTAAATACTCCACCAGCCATTTTGAAATTATTTAAATAGCTCGGAACATCTGCAACAGCATGGTCTGCACTTAGAAAAACTAAATAATTTCCATTGCCAATCTCCTGGTCTAATTTTTTCAATAATTTCTCTATTTCTAAATCTAAACGAAGATATACATCCTCAATTTCCACTGAATGTGGCCCAAAACTATGTCCCACATAATCTGTAGAAGAATAGCTTATTGCTAGAAAATCTATGGTGTTTTTCTTTCCTAATTCTTCATTTTCTATTGCTTTAAAGGCAAAATCTGTTACAATTGAATTTCCAAATGGACTTGTTAGAATATTGCTTTCCTTTCTACCTCCCGCATTTAAATCATGGGGGAATCCAGAATCCTTATTTCCAGCTATATAATTTTCATAATTATTTGAATCCTCAACTCCCATTCTATAGGTTTCAAGTGGGTATAGGGTATTCCAAGAATTTTGTAAATATTTCTCAGTTGGATTGGACGCATTCAGTGTTTTTACCCATTCTGGTAAATCATTCATATAATAGGAAGAACTTATCCAGGTTCCAGTTTTTGAACTATACCAAAAAGCCCCATCCGCCGAATGGCCCCCTGGCAAAATTGAGCCTCTATCCTTTATGGAAACAGCTATTGTTTTAGATTTAAAATCTTGCGACAATTTTAATTGATCTGAAATGGTTGAGGTCCATAAATTTCTAGGGGACATCTGTCCATCAGATTCAGATGTTCCAACACCTGTGACAGTTTTATCCTCCACACAATACATTGATTCTCCTGTATTTACTTCTGTCCATTCATTTCCTACTATCCCATGAATTGCCGGTACGGAACCGGTATAGACAGAAGCATGTCCTGCCGCAGTTACAGTTGGTCCATACGAGTAATATCCATTCTCGCAATTTAGTCCTTGATTTCTTAATCGATTAAAGCCTCCCTTGCCGAATCTTTCTCCAAATCGATTTAGATAATCATATTTCATTTGATCTACAATAATTCCTACCACTAATTTAGGTTTTACAGGAATGGTTGTATCTGAATTTTTTCTATTTTTTTGAGCAAAAATTCCTAGGGAAATGAATAAATAAAAAATAATTAAATTAATTTTTTTCATTTTGGAAATGGGATTTTATCTAATTGATTTTTAAATAATTTTTTATTTTGAATATCGAATATTTCAATTTCAAGACCATTGCTTATTATAAGATAATTTGCCTTGTGGAATTCTTGGTATTGACTTATTTGATTCCAGGTTTTTTCTTCAAGCTTTACTTCTGGCGATTTACATTCAATAATTAAATAGGGAGCCCCATTCGTATCAAATATGCAAATATCCGTTCTTCTTAATTGATTATTAATTCTAAATCCTCTTTCAATTTGAATAAGATTTTTCGAATAGCCTAAATCATTTATCAAAAATGATAAAATAATTTGGCGAACCCATTCTTCCGGTGTTAAATTTCTGTAAATCTTGGAGGATTCATCCCAAATCATCACTAATTCTTTTTCCTGTTTTACTTTGAATTCAGGTATTGGGAAAAGGATGCTTTGGTTTTTTGAATTCATGTTTAATTACAAAATTGATCTATTTTTTCATAGGCCTTCTTATTTCCTAATTCTCCAGCTTTACTTAGGTTTTCACATCCTTTAAGATCTCCTAAAGCAATTTTATTTATCCCAATTAAATATTCACTTTGGTGTAAACTTGGGTTTAAAATTAAGGCGTTTTCACAATCAAAAATTGCCTTATACAGCATTCCGATTTGAGATAGGGCTATCGCTCTATAAAAATAGCTTGGTGCATAAAAAGGATTAATGGTTATACTTAAGTCTAAATCCTTTAGAGCATTATTATAATCGTTCAATTTAATTTTTGAATAACCTCTATTGAAATATAAATTATCAAATTTTTCAATATTTTGATTTATTTCCAAACTGATATTTAATTCACTTAGAATTTTTTTATATTCGGTTTCTTCTATTTTTAAATCTTTCCAACGAACCTTTGTAGCATATTTTTTTGGATCAAATTCTTCTGCTAAATCAAAATCCATTTTCGCACCAGTAAAATCACCAAGTTTTTCCTTTGCAAATCCCCTTCCATAATAAGCATCAGGATTTTCTTTATTTAAATTTATTGAATTTGAATAGGCTTGAACTGCCTCATTTAAGAATTTATTATCAGAATTTAATTCCTTTGAATTTATATAGGCAAATCCCAATAAATTCCATAGTTCAGAATTTTCACTATTGATATCTATGGCTTGCTTGATATATTTAATGGCTTCATTGAAATTATTCAATTTTAATTGAGCATTACTTATTCCAATTAAGTTCTTAATATTTTTTTGATTAAGTTTATTCGCATTTTGATAATCCTCTAGACTACCATTAAAATCATTTGTCAGATATTTGAGTTCACCTCTCAGACTAAAGGCATTCGCATAGTTTTCAACTAAATTTATAGATTTGTTTAAATCTGAAATAGCGCCCATGTATTCACCTAAATTTTTCTTTACTAAAGCCCTGGAATAATAACTTAGATTATCAATTGGGTTAATTCTAATAGTTTCATCATAATCTCTAAGCGCTAATTTATAATTACCTTGATTAAAATACGATTGAGCTCTTGCGTTATAAGCTTCAAAATAATTATTTTTTAAATTAATAGATTCTGAAAAATCATTATTTGCCCCAGAAAAATCCCTTAAATTATATTTTGCTAATCCTCTAAAATAATAAGGTTCCGGTTGTGGATCCTTGCTATTATTATAGATGATTTTATTAAAGAATTGAACAGCTTCAAAATAATTTTTTGAATTTAGATGTTCAATCCCAGATTTATAAGTTCTATCAATTTGAGCAATTGCAAATCCTGAATAACTAAAAAAAAGTAGAAGAAGGAGTAGGTTCTTAAAATTCGGTTTCATTTTTTTTGATTATTGTATAAATTGACTGATACCAAATACGATTACCATCCATAAAGTGCTTAAGGCAGTCTTTTTTAAATATGGATCTAATTCCTCTGGTTTCATTTTATTATTTATTTCAAAGAATAATTTCAAAAGGGGTAATATTCCTAAAGCTAAAAGTAAATAGGAATATAAGTTGTTAAAAAATAAGTTATAAATCAAGAAGCCTATACATCCAAATAGAATTAATATTTTTTGATAAACGATTCCTTTGTTGAAACCCATTCTTACAACCATCGAAATTTTCCCATTTTTTTTGTCATTTTCTAGATCTCTTAAATTATTAAGATTTAGCACTGCAATGGATAAAAATCCTACCGAAGATGCGGGCATTAATATCCAAAAATTAAAATCCAAGGTCTGTAAATAATAAGAACCCATGGTGCCAATTAATCCAAAAAATAGAAAGACAAATAAATCTCCAAGTCCTAAATATCCATAAGGTTTTTTCCCCATCGTATAGCCAATGGAAGAGAGAATGGCAAAAATGCCGAGCGAGAAAAATATCAAGATTTCATTTAAACTAGCCTGTTTTAAGCTGAAATAGATTAAGCCAATTCCAGTTAAGAAGGAAATGGTGATTAGGAAGTAAATCCCTTTTTTCATTTCATTTAGACTGATTTTTCCAGTTTGAACCGTTCGCATGGCAACTTTTCTATCTAAATTATCCGTTCCTTTCTTTGAGTCCCCATAATCATTTGCAAAATTGGATAAGATTTGTAGGAATAGGGTTGTTAAAATGGTTAGTATCCCTGTTATAAATGAAAAATTACCCTTAGAAAAAGCTAAAAAATTGCCGAGCAATATATTTGCTAATGCTAAGGGTAATGTTCTAGGTCTTGCTGCTTCGATCCAGCGATTCATATTATAATTTAATTGCTTCTAAAAACTCTTTATTATCTGGCTTTACTCCCGAAGCAAAAAATTTAACCAATTCGCCTTTTTCATTGATAAGATATTTGCAAAAATTCCATGATGGTTCTTTCTCGTTCCATCCATTTAAATTTTTGTCGGTTAGCCATTTGTAAAGTTCACACTTTTCTTTCCCTTTTACAACAACTTTTTCCATCATTTGAAAACTTACTCCGTAATTTAATTTACAGAATTGAGCGATTTCCTCATTTGAACCAGGCTCTTGTCCCCCAAATTGATTTGCTGGGAAGCCTAAAATAACGATTTCAGGATGAGCCTTATGGAATTTCTCCCAATCTTCATATTGGGGAGTATACCCACATTTTGAGGCAACATTCATGATTAAAATTTTCTTTCCTTTGAAATTGGAAAAATCAATTTCATTTCCAGCTATTCCTTTTAGTTTAAAGGAATAAATTGATTTTGGACTTTCGAATTCATTCATTTCATTTGGTCTTGATTCGATATTCTTTGAAGTAAATGGGATGGCTAACATCGTTAAGATTGAGCCCATTTTTAATGCTGCAATTATCATAATTATTGGTATTAAATAGATAAAGAATTTTTTTCTAAACATTTCTACATTCTTGTAGGTGCATTCACTCCTAATAACGAAGTACCATGCCCAATTGTTTTCCTTGTTTGAATAGAAATTGCTAAACGAAGATTTCTTTTTTGTTCATCTGTTTCTCCTAATATACTTAATTCATAATAAAAGCGATTAAATAATTTCGCTAAATCATAAATATATTGTGCTATGGTGGAAGGAGAATAAGCTTTAGCGGCCTCTTCTATGGTAGATGAATAATTTCCTAAAACTAAAATTAATTCCTTTTCTATATCCTCAATTGCCAAATTGGAATCAATTCTATTTAAAGAAATTTTCTGTTCAACCATTTTTCTTTCTATTGAACAAATTCGTGCATGGGTATATTGGATAAAAGGACCAGTATTTCCTTGAAAATCGATTGATTCATTCGGATCGAACAACATTCTTTTTTTCGGGTCCACTTTCAATAAAAAATATTTTAAAGCTCCTAAGCCTAGGTTATGAAATAATTCATCGGATTCCTCCTTTGAAAAACCTTCAATTTTCCCTAATTCCAATGTTCTTTCCTTCGCGGTATCAATCATTTCTTGCATTAAATCATCGGCATCCACTACGGTTCCCTCTCTAGATTTCATCTTTCCAGAAGGTAAATCTACCATTCCATAAGATAAGTGGTAGTTTCCTGTTGAATAAGGCTTATTTAATTTCTTTAATATGGTAAATAGTACTTCAAAATGATAGTCTTGCTCGTTTCCTACAACATAAATTGATCGATCCATACCAAAATCCTCATATTTAAGTTTGGCAGTTCCCATGTCTTGAGTAATATAAACAGAAGTGCCGTCCTTTCTCAATACTAATTTTTCATCTAAGCCTTCTTCCTCTAGATTTATCCAAACCGAACCATCTTCCTTTTTAAAGAATACTCCCATTTTCAATCCTTCCTCTACGAGCTCTTTTCCTAATAAATAAGTATTGGATTCTTTATATATTTTGTCAAATTCAACCCCCATTTGTTGGTAGGATTGTTCAAATCCAGCAAAGACCCAATCATTCATCATTTTCCATAATTCCACCACCACATGGTCGCCATTTTCCCAAGCTAATAACATCTCTTGAGCTTTTTTCAATAGAGGAGCCTCTGTCTTTGCTTTTTCTTTGTCCATTCCCCCAGCAATTAATTCCTCAATTTCCTTCTTGTAATGTTGGTCGAATAATACATAGTACTTTCCTACTAAATGGTCGCCCTTGATTCCGGAAGTCTCCGGATTTTCATTATTTCCAAATAGCTGGTAGGCCAACATGGATTTGCAAATATGAATTCCGCGGTCATTGACTAAATTGGTTTTGGTAACTTGATAGCCAGCAGCTTCAAGAATTTTTGCAACGGAATAACCTAAGAAATTATTTCTTAGATGTCCAAGGTGCAAAGGTTTATTCGTATTGGGAGAAGAATATTCAATTAAAATTCTTTCTTTTTTCTCTGGAAGATTCAAATCTTCCTTAAGGTTTAATTGAATAAATTCTTTTAGAATTTCAGAATGATTAATGCTTAAGTTCAAAAATCCTTGAACTACTTGATAGCGAATTACTAAGGAATTTGATTCCACAAGTGATTGTCCAATTTCGTTTGCAATCTGTGGTGGGGGCATTTTTAATGCCTTGGTTAAGGGGAAAACTACAAAGGTAAATTCTCCTTCAAATTCCTTTTTTGTTTCCTGAAGGTCAATATTTTGTTCCTCTAAATGGTATTTTTCCTTTAATACTTGAGCAATTTGCTGTTTTATTTTTTCCTTAATTAATTCCATTCTCTTGCTTTAATTCACAAATTTACCACAAATTTACAAACATTCCCTGCTAATATCCTTTTTCAAAAAATTATATTTTACCTTTGTATTAAATTTTGATCAATTTCAGGTTTCATGAGCACAAATAATTATCAAGAAATAATCCAATCCCTTAAAAATCAAGGAACTATTCTTTATCCTACTGAAACGGTTTGGGGATTAGGATGTGATGCGCGTTTTGATTCGGCAATTGATAAAATTTTTAAAATTAAGAATCGGGTTGAGGATAAAGGACTTATTTTACTAATTTCTAAAATAGAACAACTTTCAGAATATGTAGTAGAAGTTCCAGATATTGCCTGGGATATTGTTGAATTTGCCGAAGAGCCACTTACGGTGATCTATCCTCAAGGGAAAAATGTTTCCTCGAAAGTTTTAGGTCCCAATGGCTCCATCGCCATCCGATTGGTCAAAGATAGTTTTTGTAAGGAACTCGTTTTTAAATACCAAAGGGCAATCGTTTCAACGTCTGCGAATATCTCAGGAGAGGCAATTCCCCAATTTTTTGATGAAATTTCTCCCTCGATAATTCAAGAGGTAGATTCGATTTTAAAGCCTGGTGAAAAGCATAAATTTTCCCAAAAACCTAGTAAAATAATTTCATTAGGTTTGGGTGGAGATTATAAGGTAATAAGGGAATA